>CAYYAV010000366.1:0-2007 GCA_964469865.1 uncultured Fusobacteriales bacterium
GTGTTTCGGTGATGCCAAAGGTACAGTGGATGAAATTTTGGCGGAATTGAAGAAATCATAATTGATGAAAAAATCAACAATAGCCAGCTTTTTTGCTGGCTATTGTTGATTGTATATTATACTTTTTTGATTTACTATTCGCTTTTGTGCGCATCATCAAATTTTTCAATTTTTATGTCTATCCAAACAACCTTATATCAATCACAAATATTTGATTTTAAATTAATTCTTAATAATTTAACTGAAGAGTATCTGAGTCAAACACAATCTTATCCATGGATTGTTACTTTTTCTGGCGGTAAAGACAGCACATTGGTGGCACATTTAGTATTTGAAATGCTATTAGAGTTGCCACCTAGCTTGCGCCAACGTTCTGTTTATTTGGTTTCTAATGATACTTTAGTTGAAAGCCCTTTAGTGGTGCAACACATGCGCCACACTTTTGAAACCATACTTACTGCTGCACAAATTTATAATCTACCCATTTCTGGTCAAATTACTACACCTAAGCTGACTGAAACCTTTTGGACTTTGTTGATTGGCAAAGGCTATCCTTCGCCTAATCGCAGTATGCGTTGGTGTACTGACCGCCTCAAAATTCAACCCACGAGCCAATTTATCTTAGATACTGTGGCGCAGAATGGTGCTGCCATTATTTTATTAGGCGTTCGTAAAGATGAATCTTCCACGCGTAAAGCCAGTATTGAAAGCCATCAAAATTTAGACCATTCCAATCTTACCCCACATGGTAGTTTACCCAATGCTTTTGTTTATCGTCCTATTGTTGATGTGAGTACAGATGAAGTGTGGGAATTTTTAGCCAGTCATAACCCACCATGGGGTGGAACACATGATGCTTTAATCAAATTATATCGCGAGGCAGCAGGCGGTGAATGCCCTATTGTTTTATCGCAGGAGGAGGCGCCTGGGTGTGGTACAAATTCCAGTCGTTTTGGCTGTTGGACATGCACTGTTGTGAATAAGGATAAGAGTTTACAAGGCTTTGTGGATGTAGGGAAAACTGAATTTTTACCTTTATTAGCATTTCGAGATTGGTTGATTGAAATTCGTGATAAGCCTGAATATCGGCAAGTAGAAAGGCGTAATGGCAAGATTACTTTTAAAGACGGTAAGCACATTGCAGGTCCATTTACCATTGAAGCCCGTCAAATGATTTTAAATCGCTTATTAGAGGTTCAAGCCACATTTCAAGGTGAATTGATTTCGCCTGAAGAAATTCATTTGATTAAACAAATTTGGGCGCAAGACTTAATTGATTCACATGAAAGGAAAAAAGTATGAAACAGGAAACACAAGAACAAGTCAGTGATTTATTACTGTGGAGTGATAAAGAAGCGAAAAACATTGTGGAACGTGTGGCACAAGAATGTAATATTCATATTGATGCTTTGGCAGATTTGGTAGCTTGGGAACGTAAACAACAAGAATATCAGCGTAATCGTCATATGACTACTGTATTTGATGAAGTTTTTGAGAATCAAGAATATTGGAATAAATAATTATGTGGATTCATTCAATTAAACTGAAAAATTTTAAATCTTATGCTCAAGCTGAATTTACATTTCCCGAGCCTAAACAGGGTAAGAATTTGGTGGTTATTGGCGCACAAAATGGACATGGTAAGACCACTTTATTAGAAGCTATTTATTTATGTTTATATGATAAAGATGCGATTGTGCATTTTCAGCGTGCAGGTTTAAACAGTGAAGCGCATAGTTATCCTAAATTTTTAAAATCCGCTTTGCATCATGAAGCGCAAGCTCAATATGGCTTATATCAAATGACATTGGAAATCGAAATTCACCGTTATATTCAAGGCAAGATTGTCGGTTTGCATGTGTGTCGAAAATGGTTTTTTGATAGTAAGAAAGAGTTTGATTCATTAGAAACACGGATTCATTTGGTGCGTGATAACGAGCGTATTCCTGTAAAAGAAGAAAAAAATGGACAATATATTTACTCACTGGCATTACCATTTGATTATGC
>CAYYAV010000367.1:0-1999 GCA_964469865.1 uncultured Fusobacteriales bacterium
AATAAAAACACCTTTCAATTCATTGTTCTTATTATATTTTATAACGTTCTTAAAATCCGTCGCCTCTAAAACGGGCGTGCCGGTTCGATTCCGGCTCCGGGCACCATATAACCCATTAATGGGAAACAAAAATCCGCTAATCATTTAGCGGATTTTTTTGTTCCTAAAAAACAGTGTTTTGTTCTACATTTTTGGCTGTGTTCTACATCGCAATGTAGAACAGCAAAAGAAAAGCAGGTGTGATAAAAAATTCACCCCTGCTTTTTGTTTGAAATCATGGCTCAGTAATAGAAAAGCGATTAATACTGGGTTCAACTAAGCGCCCTTTTCGGTGGCGGATATAGTGGTGGGTAACGTGGGGTGTGGTATGTCCAAGCAGGGCTTGGGCTGCCGCTAAGCCTTGGTTTTCATCAGCATCGGTAGCAGCTTTGGCTCGTAGGTCGCGGAACTGGAAGTCGTTTTTATGGATGCCCGCTTTTTGGCGCGCGCGGTCCATTGCGCCGCGTAGCATGGCGTAAGTAAGTGGTTTATTGCGGTGGCGTTTGCCGCCATGATGGGTAAATAGGTAATCATGACTTGGGTTTCCACGCGCTTGGATGATGTCTTGTATTACTTTTTGTAGCTCACCTGTAATGGCAATGCGGAGCTTGGCTTGAGTTTTATTTTGTGTTATCCACAGTTGGTTATCGCGTAGGTCGTTTAGGCGGATTTTGAGGCAATCGGCTACGCGCTGCCCTATCAGGTAAGCAACAAGCATGATGTGTTGGAGGTGCAGCTCTGCTGCTTGGTATAGTTGCCAATATATGTCATCAGCAATGTAAACTTTACGCCCTGATTCAGGATATTTTTCAACACCTTGGCAGGGATTAGGATTGTTTGTATAACCCCATTTTCGTGCCCAGTTGAAGATAACGGAAAACAGGGATATTTCACGATTGGCACGAATTTTGGCGTGTATGCGCCATTCTAGGTATTCGTAGATGTCGGCACTGGTGATGCTGTTGATGGGAGCGGGATTATTGGGGTCGTCAAAGTATTGCCGTAGGTAGTTGAGTTCGGCAAGGTAGTCTTGTTGGGTGCGCGGGCTACGCTGAGGCAATATGGTACGGACATAGCGGTCTGCCACAACGCCAAAGGTGATGGCGGTATGGATTTTGGTGTGGATGTCTTCTTCGTTGTATTCTTGTTCATATTCGGTGTATTTTTTGAGGGCAGCTATTAGCTCTGCGCCAAGTGGCAACCATTTGCGTGGTTTGGCACAGGTGTCGTAGTAATAGTAGGTTTTGCCGCTACGGGTTGTTTTGCGACGCATGCGGCTGGGTAGGTGTTGTTGTGGCGGCTGTTGTTTGCTCATAATATTGCCTAGATGGTTTTGATTTTGGCTTTGTTGCTTTGCCATGTGCGGATGGGTGCGGTGGTTTCAGGGACTTGGGGCGATTGGGCATGGGTAAAGATGGCTCGTGCCACGATCGGGCGGTTATTGCGATTAACAACAAAGGCTATACCCATGCGTTTTAAGGTAGCGATTTGTTTAGGGCGGGTTTTGTAACCTGTTAATTCAGCGACTTCTTCGGCGGTTAGGAAGAGTTTGGACATAATTGTAATGGTCTCCATGATGGCTTGCACCCAAGATTAAGCGATAAAATCTTAGTGTTATTTGATGGCCAAGTAGTGCATGATGTGGTCAATTTGTTCTCGGCTAAGGGGGTATTTGCTGATGTGTTCAACAATGTTTTTTTTATCTTTTATAAGCTGTTGCGATTGTTGATAGTGTTCTTCACTGGGATAGGCTTTCCCTTTTGTATTATCAAAATGAACGATCCATGTTTCTTTTTCCATCAATAGTTTTAGGTGATTTTTTTGTAGGTGTATCCATTTTTTGCCTATCTTAGATACGGTCCAATTCATTCCTTTTTCTGTTCCTCTACTCCATTTATCTACAACAAAAACAGTATCGCCTACTTTAAGTTGTGCGGTTTCCATGTTGATTTCCTTAGTT
>CAYYAV010000368.1:0-1988 GCA_964469865.1 uncultured Fusobacteriales bacterium
TCGCTGTGACTGGAGTTCAGACGTGTGCTCTTCCGATCTTTCCAATGCCAGCTTTTTTTCTCTTTGTTTAGTTTGCTCTAACAATTCATGATACTCTTGTTTTTTTAATTCAAGTTGTTGATATTTCGCAAAATTATCATTACTCGTTAAATCTAAAGTTTTCTTGATTTTTTGTTGTTTTTCAATTACTTCATACAATTCTTTATTTTCTTCGCCCCATAGTTTTTTTATTTTTAAAATTTCTTTATTTATCAAAGAATAATTATTTTGAAGACGTCTTTTTTCATTGTCCAGATTTCTTCTTTCAATTTCTAATCTATTTAAATCTATATTTTTTCTTATCTTTATTGATTTATTGCAATAAAAACACTTATCCACCTCCAATATCTTATTCACATGATTTTCTCCACAAAACGGACAAACATCGGCTAATATCGATGGCGCATATTTATTATATATTTTCTGATATTTATCTGGGAACACATTGTCATACCACTGTTGTTCAATCTCCAGCAATTGTCTTCCTACACTTTCAAAATCAATCCTGTTTTGTTTGCTTTCTCTCTCTTTTTTAATAAGTTCTTGCTCATATTTACTAATTCTTTTATTTTTTTCAGAAATATTATTATTAATACTTTGTAAATCTTCCAAAGAATACTGAGATTTTATTGTGTTTTCTTCACTCAAGTCTTCTCCTAAAAATTCTTTAATCATAGACATTTTATAAGAAATTAACCGCTCTTGGCTATCATATTTTTTTATTAATTTCTGTACTTTCTTATACTCAAAGTATTTCTCCGTTGTCATAAACTTACTTAAAATTGACTTTGTCATATCCTGATTCCAAAATGATAAATCTCTAGACTCTGTAAAAAACATAATTTCAGTAAGCATTAACATAAATGAATTAATGTCGGGAAAATTTGATGATTTTTCAAGATGTTTATGATATTTATCAATCAAATACCTATCTATATTTTGATCATTTTGCCCAAAATATTTTTTTTCATACGTATCATAGTTGATATTTTCACCAGAAATCTCTTCATTGTTAATAAATACTTTTTTTAGCCTATGCTCATATAAGCTATGAATAACTTCATACTTATCATCTCCTAAATAAAATATAACTCGCACTTCCGCTTCATCTGACTGTTCACGCATTCTATTTCTAAAATAGTATTTTTCAAAAGTTGGTCTCTTTGATTTTTGCTGTTCTTTCCAATTTCTTGATTTTTCCTCCCCAGTATATGGTCCAATTACTGCATATTGCATAATGTTTAAAAAAGTTGTTTTCCCTAACCCATTTGTTCCAAACACAAAATTAATTTTTTCTGAAAATTCTACATCAAAAGGACATATATACAAGTCATAATTAGAAATATGCAATTCTTTTATTTTGGGCAAACAATAATTTTTCATTTAATCACCTACTTTTCCATTACAATAACGCCTTCCAGCAAATTTTCTATTTGCTCCTTTTGCTGAGGACTTGGTTTTAACTTTCTCGCTTTTCTAATTTCAATGACTTTAAATCCCTCACTTTCAGCTATTTCAGCACAAATTTCCAGAGTATTTATCATAACATTAAAATATGCAGAATTTGAAACATTGAAATATATTCTTCCTCCAACTTTCACCTTTTTATAAAGAACATGGAATATTTTTTTCATATCAACAAAATATAACCTTACCATATCTAATATTGAAGAATTCCATATCTCTTTGTCTCCAGAACAGTCTTTTAGCAACTTAAGCGTACTCTCTAAAGTTTTATTATTTATGCTTTCATTATCTTCCCATTTTATTTGAACATGAGATCTAAGAGTTCTTTCTCTAAGATTTCTGACTTCTTCGTAAGTACTTGTTAATCCAAGTGTTTTTAACTCCAACATATAAGTATCTGTATAATCACGAGAATTTAAATACGGTGGAGAAGTTATTACTAAATCTATACTGTTATCTGGAACTTTTGTTTCAATTCCTAC
>CAYYAV010000369.1:0-1979 GCA_964469865.1 uncultured Fusobacteriales bacterium
CGATCTCGTTTTTGTTCCGTCTCCAGCACCTAGCTCAATTAAGCTATATTTATTTTCTTTGTTTAAACTTAGTGCAGATATAATATCCTCTGTTTTTTCTTGGAATATCTCCATTTCCGAACGTGTTAGATAATATTCTGGCAAAGCCATTATTTGCACAAATAAATCATCTCCTTTTTTATCATAAAAGTATTTAGATGGAAGAGATTTTTGTGGTGTTTTACTTAGCCCGTCAAGAACCTCTTTTTTAAATTGATTTAACATTATATTTATTTCTAATTAATTTCCTATTAATACAACTGCACCCAAACCACCATCTGCACAAACACTTATTACCGCTTTTTTATTTTCTCCTAGCTGATGCAGTTCTTTTACGGTTTGGCTTAATATTCTAGCTCCTGTTGCTCCAAATGGATGACCTATTGCAATACTACTACCATTGGGATTTAATTTTTTCATTGGGAATTTTCCAAAATCAAAATCGACACCTAGTTTTTGAAGATGCTTTTTATCTTCAATTTTTATAATAGTTGCAAGGACCTGCGATGCAAATGCCTCATGTATTTCCCAGATATCAATGTCATCGTAATTTAGCTTGTTTCTTTCGAGCATTTTTGGAATAGCAACTGTTGGTGCCATTAAAATCCCTTCTTCTTCAATATTTACTCCTGCCAATTCCCAGTCGAGCAATCTAGCTTTATATGGAGAATTAATTTTACTAATTGCATTTTTACCCGCAACCCAGACTCCAGCGGCACCATCTGTAAAAAGAGAAGAATTGCCAGCTGTTATTGTCCCTTTTTCTGAACGATCAAAAACGGGTTTTAAATGCGCTATTTTTTCTACAGATGTTTCTTTTCTTGGGATGGCATCTTTATCTAAACCAAATGCTGGAAAATATAAGTCTTGGTAAAACCCATCTTCTTTTGCTTTAAAATAATTTTTATGACTTAGCACGGCTAATTCATCTTGTTCTAATTTTGGTACATTTAGCCTTTGTCCTGTAATTTCTGCATGCTGACCCATACTTTTTCCTGTACTTCTATTTACACTTTGTGGTGTCTGAATTCGAAGTGAAAAAAAACCGGGGATTAATTTTAATTTATCCATGAAAGATTTAGCTAAAGAAAAATTCTTAATCCAATTTGAAGATTTATCATTTAGCCCAATTTGAACATTACTAAAAGACTCAACACCACCTGCTATTGCAGTTTCGTCATCTGAAATCATACTACTTGCTTCTATAGCTGCAAGTAAAGAGCTGCTACATGCTAAAACTGTAGAAAAAGAAATTGTTTCTTCTTTTAAATTAGAGTCCATTACGACTTCTCTAGCGATGTTACTATACTTTAATGTTGGTACGACTGTTCCCCAAATTACGAAATCGGGTTTGGCTTTTGCTTTTTCTACCATTTTATTTAATACTTCTTTCGACATATCAAGTGCAGATACATTTTTAAGCTCTTTTTCTGCTTTTGCAAATGGAGTTCTTAACCCAGTAGCAATCCAAATTTCATTTTTAACTCTCATTTTGTTTGTTTTTTAATTAATTTATTTACGAAAGAAATTATTATAAATAGGTATAAAAGGCTAAATGGCAATGCCAAAATGATAAGTAAGTTACTAATTGCATTCAGTAAGTCGTTACTACCAACTGCGCTCAGCCCGATCGCGGAAGCTGTGATGATTATGCCCCAAAATATTTTATGTTTTTTTGATGGGTCTTCCTTTCCGTGATCGCTAAATATTCCTAAAACAAAAATAGCGGAATCGACTGAATTAATTATAGAAACTAGTACTAGAATAGTTGCTGAAAAAACAGTAATAATAGAAAGAGGGTAGTGCTCTAAAAAAATAAACAAAGAAGTGAAAACATTATCGAATTGGCTGATGCTTGAATTTTTTACAATTTCGAAAGCACTATTCGCAAAAACAGAAAACCAAATTATGGTTGCAATTGTAGGCACAGATCGGAAGAG
>CAYYAV010000370.1:0-1972 GCA_964469865.1 uncultured Fusobacteriales bacterium
AGGAGGAATAAGAATATGAGAATACTAAAAAGAGGTAGATATGGAGATGAAATTGTAGAGATTTTTTCTATTTATTGGGATGAAGAAAGAAGTCAAACACTTTTTTTAGGCATGACAGATAAATACAGTGGGTTACATGTTTATTCAGCAGATAAAGTTGAGATTATCGATCCAAATATAAACTTTAGAATGGTGTATTTTTCTGGAAGTCTTCGAGGAGTATATCATTGGGCATTAATAGAGAAAAACTTATTAGATGAGGTTATTGACGGTAATCCAGAATTAGAAAAAGAGTTTTTGGATATATTGCGTTCGGAGAATGTAATAGACTGGTAATATCTGGCAGTAAATGAATCCTGATATTAGAGTTAACTTAATGAGAAGGTGCAGGATTAAAAAGGGGGGAATCTGATCTGAATAGAGTAACTAATGAGTTAGGAGTGATGTAAGATGAAAATAAAAGTAAGACGTAAAGATAAAGGAGATGAAATTGTGGATATTTTTGGTATTTATTGGGATAAAAGGGCTAATACACTTTTTCTGGGAATACCGGATGATAATATAGGGGTATTTGGCTATTCGGCAGACGAAGCTGAGATTATTGATCCAAATATAAATTTTAGGACAGTGTATTTTACGGATAACCGACTTCCGGCAATTCTTCACTGGGCATTAGTAGAGAAAAACTTATTAGATGAAGTTGTTAACGGTAATATAGAATTAAAAGAAGAGTTTCTGGAAATAGTGCGTTCGGAGAATGTGATAGACTGGTAATGATTAACAGTAAAAAAGATTTGTAACTAGAAAGAAATATTAATTGGAGAAAGGAAGGAAACAGGATGTTAGAATATTCGACTATCTATTCAGCAGCATTAATGGGAACATTTGAAGAATTTTTGAAGAAATTTAATGAAGAAGATCAGTATTATGAAACTGCAAGGACAGATAATTTGTTATATACAGCATTAAGGAATGCTGATAAAACAGCACGTTATGAAATTGCTAACTTTTTAATAAGTAAGGGAGCAGATGTCAAGGTAGTGACGGAAGATGGAGAGAGCTTATTTTTTCCATTATTTTCATATATTGGAGAAGACATAGAAAAAACAACGATATTATGTAAGAGATTATTGGAAAAAGGTGCGGATATAACAGTGTTGGATAAGAAACACAGGATAGCCTGCTTCTGGTCACTCTTCGGTAAGGAGATAATACATATTCCTGAAATAGAATTGATGTCATTATATCAGTTAATATTTTCACAGCCAGGGTTACCTCTTTTAATAGAGAATAACTGGGGAATGACAGTAATTGATCTTGCAAGACAAAGTTATAGGGAGACAGCTGTAAAAATGATGGAAGACTATCTTAAAAAGCCTAAATGGAGATGGTATAGCAAAATTTTTAGAAAATGAATTTGCGGTAGCGAAGGACGGCAGTATCTGGATAAACAAGAGCCATGTGGATTCAGGGAAGACAGTTAAATAAAATAGGTAGACTGGAAAAAGCATATAAAAAAATAGATAAATCTAGAACAGAAAAGGAAAGTAAAGCCAGAAATAAAAGAGGACAAATTTCTAAAAGAAACCAGGAAAAAATAAATGAACAAATGGAAAAAGAAATAAAAAAAGCATTGTCCGAGGCTCTGGCAGCAGAAAAATATGAAAATTTCCGAATGATAACGGAAGAAGAAAAAGAATATTTAGAATATGTACTTGGGAATAGTAATAGACGTAATGAATATAAAGACTATTCATATTCAGTGTTGGAAGAAATGTCAGATGGAAGATATATAGTTTATGAAAGTTTAGGAAATCCTGAAGGAAAGGCAAAAGTACAAGGAATTTATAGAAATCATTATAGAAGTGATATAAGTTCTATAATATTAAGTACGATGCAAGATTTTTATAAAGATACAGATGAAGGAAGAGTAATAGCGTCATATGGATTACTTACAAAAGGCTACGGAGGA
>CAYYAV010000371.1:0-1609 GCA_964469865.1 uncultured Fusobacteriales bacterium
TAATTATGTTAATTGTAGCAAGTTTAGGAATTGCGTCAAATACATCAAAAACGAATAAAGTTCAAAAAACAGTTAAAGAAAGTAATCAGGTAAATACAAAATTAAGTAGCGAGGATAAAGAAGCAATAAATACATCAATAAACTTTATGAATGAATATATACAAATTAGAGATCCTGATATTTTCATTACCGAATGTACCTGTAACATATCTTAGAAATACACTTTTTCCATTTTCTTTATTTCCCACTATGATAAAAAACTTCCCTATTAAATTTTTATCTTTAAACAGACTGTAACCAAGCATTTCATATATAAGATTTTTCATATACTGGTCCCCGCACACAAACAAACTTATTATTTTATCAGTCTTTCCAGCTGGAGCCTCTGAATTATAACAGGTTGGTATTTTTGAAGTACATACTATATTTGGGGTAAATTCCAATAATTTAAATTCTTTGGTGTCCAGTATTCCATTACCTACAGCCCTATACCTGTAATCTATTTCTTTTTTTTCTGCCAATGTATTAAATACATCCAGTGCTTCCCTTTTATTATTTATCTTTAAATCTGGTATCATATTAAGCATTGCCTTTTTCAATATAGTAGTATCTTTGGTATATATCCCTTCAATGCTGTTATAGATATACAGTATTTCATCTATTTTTATGGGATAATATACTCTTGCCAGATATTCCCCAAACAGATGATGAAAAAATTTGCCCTTTTCATTGAAAAACATTCCGGCAGTTACTTCATCAAGCGGTATTTTATTTGTATACAGGGTGTCGTGCTTTATTTTCTCTTCCCTCATTATAGTTTTAAATTCCTCATCAGGTAAAGGCTCATAGAATATACAGTTATTTATTATAGAGCAGATCTCATATATTTCTTCTGCAGTATGTATTCCGTCTTTTACCAGGTGGTATTTATGTGAGGAAATAAAACTGTTCCGTTCTGAAAAGCCTTCACTTTTCATGATATCCTCTATTTTGCTATATTTGACATTCTTACCTGCCTTATTTTTTTCAGGCTTATATAAGAATTTGGGCAGATCAGGGATATTTTCCGTATCATTTAATATTTTACGTTCTTCTCCTACGATCGTTAAAAATTCAAGTCCGTTCTTATCTCCCAGTTTTATATCTGTTTCAATACCTATTGGGGTATAAAATTTAGTATCTGATTTTTTATACATTCCGTTATTCCTGAAAAGAAAATGATAGCCTTTTGTTGTTTCAATTACCGGGCAGTCTATTCCCATATCCTTTAATATTTCCCAGAGTTTTTCCCCCTGCTCTGCATTATCCACATCAATAAGGACTATATCCGGAGCGAGTACTCCTGTAAACGAATTATATGGAGCGGTAATATTATCTTTGTCACTGTAGGGCCTTAAAGTCTTTTTCCTTGCATATGGTTCTATCTGTATGATATTTTTCTTCGGTATACCTTCCTGATTCTTTTCCATTTCTATCTGTGCAAATATAAAACCCCTGTAGCATTCCTCAAACTTCATTTTTCCTCCCTATACTTCAGCTTCATACTCTTCAACTTCATACACTACTATACAATAATGTTCAGTATCTCCGTATTCCCCACTTATAGTAT
>CAYYAV010000371.1:1619-1972 GCA_964469865.1 uncultured Fusobacteriales bacterium
CTTGTCATGTTTTTTTAGAAATCTGTTTATTTCATCAGTATAGTTATTATGTTTCCCCATGGGAAACATCTTGACCTGTTTAACTAGCATTTGCACCTCCGTTTCTTCCCTCCCTTACCAATTTTTTCTTAAGTTCCGCCAGTTCTTCAGCAATAGCTGTACTCATTTCAAGTATATGACATACTGCTACACCCCTATGAGTGAAACTGTTTCCACTTATTACAGCATAATACAGTCCGTCCAGCAGTCCTGAAACAGTTTCCGCCTTCATCTGTATTTCTTCTATTTCTGCCCATGTGCTTTTTTGTTCCATTGGTATCATCTCCCTATTTTTCTTCATAATATTACTCCTC
>CAYYAV010000372.1:0-1946 GCA_964469865.1 uncultured Fusobacteriales bacterium
GCTACTTCCGCAATTTCATCTGCCGTTATTGCAGCCCTTGGAATTTCTATCATTGTTCCTATAATGTACTTTACCCTGTCCTTCTTATTTTCAAAAATATTTTCTATGGCATTTTCCAGCTCTTTCCGTATTTGTCGCAGCTCTTCCTTAGTCGATACAAGTGGAATCATTATTTCCGGCTCCACTTCTACACCTTTATGCTTCAGTTCCAGTGCTGCTTCTATTATAGCTGTAACCTGCATTATATAGATTTCAGGATATGTTATTGCAAGCCTGCATCCTCTATGTCCAAGCATAGGATTAAATTCGTGCAGGGAATTTATCCTGTCTTTAACTTCTTCAAAAGTCTTACCCATTGATACTGCAATTTCTTTTATGTCTTCATCATTATGTGGTAAAAATTCATGTAATGGCGGATCCAGAAGTCTGACTGTTACTGGAAGTGTGCCCATAACTTCATAAATATCAATAAAGTCCTGTCTTTGGAATGGCAATAGGTCATCCAGATATTTTATCCTTTCTTCTTTTTCTTTTGCCATTATCATTTTTCTTACCTTTAAAATCCTGTCTTCGTCAAAGAACATATGTTCCGTCCTACATAATCCTATCCCTTCTGCTCCAAATTCCAGAGCCTTCTTAGCATCCCTAGGATTATCCGCATTTGCATGAACTCTTGTAGTTCTCACTTCATCAACATACTTCATGAGGACATCAAAATTTTCTATCCTGTTTAATCCTGCTTTTGGAATATCCCCTTCATATACCGTTCCTGTGGAGCCGTCTAATGATATCATATCCCCTTCTGTATAAATACTGTCACCTGACTTCATGATTTTTTCTTCTTCAGAAACACGTATCCCTGTCGCCCCTGCTACGCAGCATTTCCCCATTCCACGTGCAACAACTGCCGCATGGGAGGTCATTCCTCCACAGGCTGTCAATATACCTTCTGCACTTACCATCCCTTCTATATCTTCTGGAGATGTTTCCTGTCTGACAAGTATAGCCTTTTCCCCATTCTCTTTTGCTCTTACTACATCTTCTGCCTTGAAATATATTTTCCCTGATGCCGCTCCCGGAGATGCCGGAAGCCCTTTTGATATTATATTGAACTTCTTTATTTCATTTTCGTCAAATGTGGGATGTAGCAGCTGTTCCAGAGTCTTAGGCTCTATTCTGGCTATACATTCCTCCTTTGTAATTTTCCCTTCATCTACCATATCTACAGCAATATTTACTGCAGCTTTTGCAGTTCTTTTCCCATTTCGTGTCTGAAGTATAAAAAGTTTTTCATTTTCAATGGTAAATTCAATATCCTGCATATCTTTATAGTGATTTTCCAGAATTTTTGTGGTATCTATAAACTGCTCATATATACCAGGCATAATCCTGTTAAGTTCATCTATTGACTGAGGCGTCCTTATCCCTGCAACTACATCTTCCCCTTGTGCGTTTATCAGGAATTCCCCAAATACCCTGTTTTCCCCTGTGGAAGGGTTTCTAGTAAAGGCGACACCTGTTCCAGACTTATCTCCTGTATTCCCAAAGACCATGCTCTGTATATTTACTGCTGTCCCAAGTTTATGTGATATACCATTTAAATCCCTATATATCTTTGCCCTTGGATTTTCCCATGAATCAAATACTGCCTTTACAGCCGATATCAGCTGTTCTTTCGGATCTTGAGGAAACTCTCTTCCAAGTTCACTTATATATATTTCCTTATATTTCAGGACAATACTTTTCAGATCATCTGCATCTAGATCTACATCATCTTTGATTCCCTTATCCTTCTTCATATTTTCCAGTACCCATTCAAATCTTGACTTAGGTATCCCCGTTGCAACATCAGAAAACATCTGTATAAATCTTCTGTAGCTGTCATAGGCAGATCTTTCATTGCCGGTATTTTTACTTATCTTTTCAACTGTAACATCATTTAATCC
>CAYYAV010000373.1:0-1943 GCA_964469865.1 uncultured Fusobacteriales bacterium
CTTTCATCAGCTTTAATCCTGCCTCTATATTCAGCTCTTCAATCGGCTTTCTTTTCGTATTTTGTGGTGCTCCTGTATAAATCATAAATGTATTTGCACCGTAGGACAAGGCTTCCTCAACTGATCCCAAAAACATTTTTTTCCCGCTCATTCCAACATGTGAACCTATTTTAAACATTATTTTTTCTCCTTATAATATCTTTTTTTATATTTTAAACAAAAAACTAAGACTAAAAATCCTAGTTATAATTTTAATATTACTCACTCTCTATTTCTATTCCAAATTTTTTCATTCTGTCTTTTTCATATTCTTGTAACTTCAGTATTTTATCATAGATTATATCAATATTCTGTTCCCTTAAAAAATTCATATATAAAGCTCTGTCTTCTTTTTCAATTACAAACGGCGAGATATTTTCCTGAAAACACAAATAAAGCATTAACAACCTTCCTGTTCTCCCATTTCCATCACTAAATGGATGTATTCGCTCAAATTCTATATGGGATAGTAATATCTCCTTTAACTTTTCTTCATTACTTTTACATAAATTTAGCCTATAATTCAGATTATCTATCCAATTTTTAGTCAATAAAGGAGTCTTTTCTACTGTTGCCGTTTCAAAATCAGCTCCAATTATTCCATTCCAAGTTTTCTTAAACTCCCCTGCGTTATCATGTAATCTGTCTAAAATTTCCCTATTTATATCTTTTATTAGAAAAATATCTAATTTCCTTCCATTTTCTAATTCTTTAATAAGAAAATCAATGGCTCTTTTATGATTTAAGGTTTCATAAACTTCTCTCACACTTGTACTTCCAGGAATAGTATTATCAAGTATAATTGTTGCTGTTTCATTTAAAGTCAATGTATTCCCCTCTATCGCATTAGAGTGATGTGTTATTCTTATTGATAAATCCATAACATATTCATATGTTATATTTTGAATATTCATAATCCACACTTCCTTTTTTATTATGGAATTATTATAACATATTTTTCATTATACTAAAATTATAATATTGCTTCCCTAAAATTTTCTTAGATATTTTAGATTTTCCCATTTCAGTACTTTC
Organism: uncultured Fusobacteriales bacterium; assembly: GCA_964469865.1. Lineage (GTDB taxonomy): Bacteria > Fusobacteriota > Fusobacteriia > Fusobacteriales > Leptotrichiaceae > JAGOWQ01. The sequence goes on from CAYYAV010000373.1 coordinate 1,075, forward strand.
CCTCTGGAAGCCAAATAGTTTTCATATTCTTCAAGCCTCACATCTGCTACTCTAGCATCATATTCATCTTCTAAAGACTTCAATGCCTTTTCTTTAATCAATTCAGATAATGGCTTATTTTCAAGTTTTGCCATACTTTTCAAAAATTTTTCTTCTTCTTCTGATACTTTCAATGTAATTATTCCCATATCTCATCTAATCCTTTTACCAATTTTCATATTTAGCCTCCACTCTGGTGCTTCTCCATCATCGCTCCAATATTCATCTATTGAAACAATTTTACTATCTTCCATCCGCAGAAATGAAGTTGCATGAACTGAAACAGAGTTATCTATACTGAACACTCTTGTTACTGTAATGATTAAATCTTCTATTTCTTCTATTCTTTCAACTTCACCTTCCCATTCTCCAGGATATTCACAATTTGCTCTTATAAATTCATCCAAAGTAAATTCTTCATTGGTATTATGCCATCTAATAGTAGCCGTTTCCTTAAAATATTTTCGTATTTTATCAGGATTCTGCTGAACAACGGCTTTCCAAAATTCTGTTACTTTGAAATTATTCTCAGCTATATCCATCATTTATACTCCTTTCCGTCGCTTCATCTTTAAATAAAGTTCCTGCTTCTGCAAACTGAGAATGTAAAAGTAATCTCATATATTCCTCCATATCATAAATAAAAATCTAACTTTCTCAATTTATCTTCTATTTAATCTTTTCCCTCATCTTGTACAGGAATACCCCAACTGCAACACTTACATTCAGTGATTCTATATCCCCATATAAAGGGATTATAGCTTTCACATCTGAATTTTCCAGAAAATAATCAGATACTCCTCCTCCTTCATGCCCGAAAATATAGGCAT
>CAYYAV010000374.1:0-1943 GCA_964469865.1 uncultured Fusobacteriales bacterium
GTTATTTTACCATATATTATTTAGAGGTTTACACAAAATTTTTTACACACCCCAATAAAAGCATGTTTACTTCTTTCTGCCTGTACCATAGGATCTTTCATAAGTTTCATTTCCAGAGTCTTAGTATTTGTCTGCTCCCATTTTCCATCTTTACATTTTATTTTCCCTGATTTGACTTCTATTACAAGTATACCTTTTTTAGGATGGAATACTGTAAAATCACTTTCACCCCATTCTACCTTATATTTAGACTTCTTATTCCAGTGCAGCGAATAAAAGATTATATATTCATCTGGGAGTTTCTCCAATGCTTCATATATCTGAATTTCTCCATAACTTATATCTGATCTGTCTAATTTCAGATCATTTGGGATTATTCTTGGCATAAACACATCATCCTTTTTTATATTTTATATCTTTAAATTCTCTTTTCAAATTTTTAAAATTTTTTTCAGATATTCTATTATCTTATTTCCTGTCCCGTCTTCTTCTTTTTCATTCTTATCCAGAATTTCAAATTTTTCTTTGCCTACTTCACCATTTCTGACAGTATATATTTTATTTTCTTTTAACTCTGCACAGCTTAATATATCTGTATAGAAAGCTCCCCTGTCCAGATTAATGCAATTATTTATTACTGATATCCTCAATTGAGGAGTATGTCCGTAATATACTATTTTCCCTGTATTGTTATTTAGCTGCCAGTCATCACGGGTCCACACTGTATATTCCGTATCCTGTTCCGATAATTTTTTAGAAAAGTCAATTCCTGCATGGACGAACAGATAATTTTCACTTTCAGCAATATTCGGCATGTCTTCAATAGATTTAAATATCCAGTCAGTCTTATAGAACTCATTCCGCTCATAATATTCTTCAATATTCTCTATTTCATCCTGATTTCTAAAAAATGACTGTATTGTATTATTTCCTCCATTATACATCCAGTTCTGACGGTATCTCTCATCAGTTCTTGATTTTAACAGCATGCCTTCATGATTTCCTAATAAGTGTATAATACTGTATCCTTCATTCTGTTTAGTGATATACCAGTTGTACAGCTCATATGCATATTCTCCTCTGTCGCAGCTGTCCCCCATGATTATGAGCAGATCTTTCTTAGTAAAATCAATTTCATCAGCTATTTTCTTAAATAAGTCATAACGTCCATGTAAATCTGTCATTACAAAAATTCTTTCATAATTTCTTTCATCAATTTTTTGAATATTCATAGCCATTTTCTCCACCTCATCCATATATTAGGTCTCTGAAAAATTTTATTCAATTCTTACTCATGTATTTTCATTATAATTCTCTTATAATGATAACTTGTTTTCCATTAAAATGCAAGTTTTTATATATCTTTTAGAAATAATAGATTTATAATCTGATTTGCCTGTCTAAAAGGAATATTATATATTTTATTATACTCTATCTCTAATAAAAATCACAGTTAAGACAAACTGTGATTTTAATTTTCTATTTATAGATTTTATTTCTATGTCTGAAATCAATTGCAACTATTACCAATACATCATCCTGAATATCCACTATAAGCCTATAATCCATAATTCTGTATCTCCAAAGTCCTTTAAGATTTCCTGTTAATGCTTTTCCTTTTTTTCTTGGGTTATTTGTATCTTTCAAATTATTATCAATATAACTAGTTATTATTAGCAAAGTTTGTTTATCTAGTTTTTTCAATGCTTTTAAAAAAGATTTTTCAAATTTTATTGTGTATTTTTTCATAACTATAAACCTAATTCTTTCATAGCGTCTTCATAAGACACTAGTTCCAATCTCCCCTCTTTTTTTGATTTCAAATATTCCTTACAGATTTCCAAATCATACTCATCTTCTATCTGCTCAATTATCAGATTTTTAATATATTGAGATACAGTAAAACCTTTACTTTCAACAAATTTTTTTATTACTCTTTCCTC
>CAYYAV010000375.1:0-1943 GCA_964469865.1 uncultured Fusobacteriales bacterium
AAGGGGTTCAGAAATAATATACTTGTTGACTGTCTTACTAATATGGTAAGTAATATTATTTTTGAGAATACGGATATTGACTGGGACACTCCCACAAAAGAACAGATGAAGAAATGTGATGAAATGGTTGAAAAGAAGGTAGAAGAACTGCTTAATATTTCCGGTGAGTTTGAAAATATGATAATTGTGTCAAATGAACTGGGAATGGGGATAGTGCCGAGTTATCCTCTTGGAAGATATTTTAGGGAAATTGCAGGGAAGATGAACCAGCTTGTGGCGGAAAAGGCTGATGAAGTTTATTTTGTGGTTTCGGGGATACCGATGAAAATTAAATAATTTTTAGAGACTGTTCATAATATTTTTGGATAGTCTTTTTTTTGGAAAGCTATAACTTTAAACAGACAAAATACTTTAAGGCTATATAATATATATGGGGGTAAAAAAAGAAAAGATGGTTTTTAAATTTTATAAGAAATATGATATAATTAGAAAAATATACTTTCTAGAAAATGTGGAGATAAATATAACTGTTATAGGAAGGACAGAATAAAAATGAAGTTAAGAAAGATAGATAAAAATTTTACGATTTGTAAGATAAAAGATATTTCACAGATTGATTTTTCAGATGAATTTTGTTTTATTGGGAAAACAGATGAAGAACTTTCATTAGTATGCTCAACAGAAAAAGTTCCAAAAGAAATATTAGAGAAAGAAGATAACTGGAAATGTTTTAAAATAGAAGGGATCTTAGATTTTTCATTAATCGGAATATTATCTGAAATTTCTACGTTATTGGCAAAAAATAAGATAGGGATATTTGTGGTATCAACATTCAATACTGATTATATACTAGTAAAAAATGAAAATTATGAAAAAGCGTTAAATGTTCTAGAAAAAAATAATTATATAATCATTGAATAAAATGATAAGCAGGAAAGAGATTTAGGTTTTACTTACTGACTCAATTTACAGCCTTTTAGAGTTTATTATAAACCTTACGGATTTATAGGAGAATTTAAGCTGGATGATTTCTAAAGTAGACTTTATAATGACAAAATTAGATGAAAACATAGATTAAAATAAAAAAAATGAATTAAACTGGAGGAAAAATGGCAAATATATCAGATGTATTTGTAAAAATAAAATATATAAAAGATGGAAAAATACAAAAGAATGACTTATTTGATGACCATGATATACGAGATATTTTTTTTGATATGAATTATTCGCCTCTTAGTTATATGAATGAAGAAAAAAATATAATGAAGGGGCATGGAAGATGGAACTATGCTTCAATGTTTGATAAGAAAGATGACCTTTTTCAGGAATTTCTAGAAGAGTTAAAATTAAAAGGTGTGGAGAATGTTTATTTTATTTTTCTTGAAAGGGAAGAACTGCTGTGCTGGGTAGCTTATCAGATATACAATATAGATGTAGAAAAGGAAATGGTTTATGGTAAGGAAAACTGCATAAATGATAATGATGGAAAGTACTACAATATGTTCAAGGATATATCGGAACATCTGAGTAAGGAAAATCCTATAAAATTAGATGATGATGAAGAGTATGAGAGGATACAGGAGGCTGAATCAAAATTTCTCTATGAGGAATTTTTAAAATTTTTAGAAAAAGCAGAAAAGATAATTGATATAGAAGAAGATTATGCTTCAAGAGACAGGCAGCTGGAGTTACTCGTCAGAAACTATGAGGGGATATTTTCCAGTTATGAAAATGGGGAAAAAGTGGTTCTGAAAGAAAAAATAACAGAGAAAGAAAACTCTAGTAAGGTAAATATAGAAGTAGCTGATACCAGAAGATTAGATATAGAAACGACAAATACTGAGTCAGCTGGGACTGAAATGAATAATAGGAGAAGAATGACAGTGTTTGAGAAAATAATTAAGTTTTTTAAGAAGTAATTGAAGCTCATTGAGAAAAGGTAA
>CAYYAV010000376.1:0-1934 GCA_964469865.1 uncultured Fusobacteriales bacterium
CAAGCTATACAAGTATCTTTTTCTATAGTAAATGCCATAGTCATCATCCTCCAAATATTTTTTATTTTCTTTTTACATAAATAATATACCACTACTTTTGTAATATGTCAATTAAAAATAAATCTTTGAAAAGCTTAATTTATAGTATTTTGAAGTAATTTTGTTTTGCTTATATAATTGTTTTTTATTTGGTTTATAAAAATATAAAAATATTTTGTTTTTTAAACTTTTAAAGTGTTCCTCTTTATTATAAAAATAAAAGAACAGATTCCATCTGTTCTCTATAAAATTACTTTACTTTTTCAGCTAATTTTGCAAATTCTGACGGATTATTCAAAGCTAAATCTGCCAAAACTTTTCTGTCTAGTTCGATTCCCGCTTTTTTCAATCCATTCATAAATCTTGAATAAGATAACCCATTTAATCTGGCTGCTGCATTTATTCTTATTATCCATAGTTCTCTCATTTTTCTTTTCTTAAGCTTTCTATGCTCTGTCGAATAAGCCATTGCCTTTTTGACAGCTTCATTTGCCTTCTTATAGTTTGTCTTGATGGATCCCCTGTATCCCTTAGCTTCCTTTAATACTTTTTTATGTCTTTTTCTTCTTACTATTCCTGTTTTAACTCTTGGCATTTTCTTTCCTCCTTATTCTTTTAACACCTTTAACTATCTTCCTTCTTGTCCTGCTAGTGCTCTTCTGATTCTTTTTGCTGCTCCTTCAGGTAATACTGCATCTTGCCCTAATCTCTTCTTTCTCTTATTGGATTTTTTTGTTAATATATGACTTTTCCCTGAATGTTTTACTACTAATTTCCCACTTCCTGTAACTTTTACTCTTTTCTTTGTCCCTTTATGTGTTTTCATTTTTGGCATTTTTTTTCCTCCTTATTTACTTTTTAGGTGATAACAAAACAAATTTCTGGACCTGTTCTTTACCATATTTCTTTTCAACAACTGCAGTTTCTTCAAAATAATCTGCAAAAGCATCTAAAATTTTTACTGCAGAATCAGCATGTAACTTTTCTCTACCTGAAAGCCTTAAACTTATCTTCACCTTATATTCTTTTGCTATAAATTTTTCAATTTGAGAAATTTTTGTTTCTTTGTCATGTTCATCAATATGAGGTTTTATCCTTATTTCTTTAATAACGATATTTTTTTGCTTTTTCTTATTCTCTTTATCCTTTTTAGTTTTCTCATACTTGAATTTTCCATAGTCCATTATTTTGCAAACCGGTGGTGCGGCATTAGGTGAGATTTCAACTAAATCCAGATTCTTTTCATTTGCCAATGCCATTGCCTCATTGACAGACATTACTCCAAACTGTTCTCCATCATCTCCAATTACTCTTATTTCTTTTGCTCTGATCTTTTCATTTATTCTTGGTTCATCAGATTTATTAGTTCCTTTTATAAAGAACACCTCCTAAGATTTTATACAATAAAAAAACAAGATATAAGAAACCTTGTTTAATAGCTATAATAAAAAACTTTTACATAACCTTACTATGTAATCATAATTTAAATTAATAACTATATACCTGACTCATCTGAAGTCCACATGGACACTAACAATAAATGTTACAATTTATATAACGTGTATATTTTAGAAACATACAGTTGATGGTAAGGTGAGAAAACAATGTTTCTACTTTCTAATTTAATTACCTAAGTACTATACCATATTTTAAATATTATGTCAAATCTTTATATCAACTTTTTAAGATTTCTTATTTTCATTTTATAATATAATAAATAAACTTTTAAAATATGAAAGGAAAATATGATAGATACTAATTATAATATAATTTCATATTTATCATAAAAGAAATTATGAAAAAGATTTTTAAAATTGGACTTGTTCCAAGACTTATCATTGCAATAATATCAGAAATAACCTTTGGTGTTGCAGCGGTTCCTGTTCGGGAGCTCC
>CAYYAV010000377.1:0-1927 GCA_964469865.1 uncultured Fusobacteriales bacterium
GCTCTCGAAGAGAAACGCGGATTAGATTTCGCCCCACGCGTCGGCAGTCCGTGAAACTCCATTGATTCCGATATGACGGGCTGCAAAACCACTGACCATAAGAAAACACGGGCATTGTGTCGTAGAAGCCGCTTTTTTCGTAGCGATCTAGGAACTGGTCGTCCAGGTGAATGATGTGGACGTCTGTAAGTGCATCGGCCCTTGCATGAGTAACCGGTCCTTGGACCCCGGGCCAGGTGATATTGTTGGCCGACCGTTCTGGGCACAGTTGGCATGAGACGGCGTCAACGGAGGCCCAGACCTGTAGTAGAAGGCCGCCATTATTCTCGCGGATATCGATCTCGTACCAGCCTTTATCTGGCTCGATGTTGATGTGCTGCTTTCCGTTCATGAGTTGCCGAAGCTCAAGTCCGTCAGGGAGTTGAGCCTTATAAAAAAAAGTTCGCACGCCTCTCGCACCGCGCATCCAAAGATATTTTCGCAAGTGGGCGTTCGACATCCGCCACGTGACGTTGCGAGAAGAGTTGAAGTGATATTCGCGTGCCGCCTCGCCTTCTGCCACGGAGAACTCTGGAACGCCTAGGTCATCGTAGACAAGGCGTTGCTGTTCATTGCCTAAGCATCTTGGCGAGAGCCCAAGGGCCATCCACACCTTCTCGGCAAGGTTGTATGTGTAATATGAACCGTCCCCCCAAGATGCAATGATGTAGTCATAGCCAGACATGCTGGGGAAAAATTTTTCGGATGAGCCTTTGTCACCTAGCACAGGCACTGAGAACGACACAACTCCGTGCCCTGCTTCAGAGAGAACCGGTACCGAGCTATCAACCGATTCCGGAACTACGGCCATGAGCATATGAACGAATTCGGCGTTCGGGCCGTGATTGTCAAACTCCAAGGCACTGCTAACTTCAACCTTTTCCTCAGGGTCGAGTCCTATAGGACGAAGTAGGGCGTGAAGACGCTCCGGCAGAGCAGGGCCTTGAATTGGGAAAGAGGCGAGATGGTCAATAGTTGGCATTTGTGTTTTTAGGCTGATCGAACGTCGTTTTCCTTTAAATCATAGTGGTCACAAGGATTTCGCAGCCGGGGGGCTTTTTGACTCGGGATTCAGCGTGGCCGACTTTCACTTTGGCTCGATTTGCGGCAGACACAGTTCGGCCATAAACCGACACTTATATATGACAGCTTTTGGTCCTCGATCTCCGCTCAGCTTGAAGCTGATGCAGATCTTGCTCGCGACCAAAAAACAGCGTCGGCATAATGCCTGTACCGCCACTGTAGCCGCGGCGATTGACTACCGAGATAACTTCGAGAAACGATCAATGAACGAAGAGTGGATCCTTCAAGCGTCTGAGATTCGACGTCTGTTTTCGCGTGCAACGTGGGTACCCCTGCGTGCGTCCCTCAATGACGAAAAAGGCAACGTGAAAGAGGTAGGGTATGTTGGTGACTTCTTCGCTTGCGGCTCCGTAGCCTTTCCCAAGCAACACCGCGAACTTGCCGATCGGCTGAGTTGGAGTGATATTGGGATCGGACACTCCGTAGAACCGTATGCGTACTCGGACGGCCATTACTCTCCAATCGATGAGTATCAATACAACGACAAAGAAGCTATCGGGACTCATCTCGTTTTCGAACATCCGCAGCCCGTGGTCGGTGGCAGGCAATGGATCCTGAATCCGGACTTGGTGGTGGCGCTTCGACTGATCAAAGAAGGCCCGAACTGGGTTCGACCGAAAGAGGACTTTGTGGTTGTCGCTAAGGAAACGTTGGACGGCGATGGCGACCACAGCCTCATCGAGATTAAGCGAGAGTTCCTGATGGACTATCTGGCCGCTCGCGGTCTATCACTTCGTTTGTCCTACTATCGCCAGCGCGTCGAGAAGGCGGGCGGCGTAAGACGCGACCCGTGGGAATACAAAGC
>CAYYAV010000378.1:0-1924 GCA_964469865.1 uncultured Fusobacteriales bacterium
TTGCCAGCCTTCGCACCGACCAAGATGGCGCCATCCGCTTCATTGGCTGGGATTCATGGAAGCTGGAGACGGTGAGGTGAGAAAAAAACAAATGGTTTCACTGATACCTTTATGGAACTTGAATCATTTGTTTTCCCAGCTATTATGTGTATCGAAACTATTTCATAAATTTTGGAAGCTTAAAATTTGAGTCGATTTGCCGGAAAAATACTTTGAAAAGAAATTATTTTGACCTTGGATTCAAAGGGAGAGTTGTCGCAGTATTATGTAGAGGACAATCATGAGGCAATAGTGGATAGAGAGACGTTTGATGTAGTTCAACAGGTTCTCGATAATAAAGATAGGAAGTCGACTACAACAATCTTTAGTTCAAAACTAGTAAGTGGAGATTGTGGTCATTTCTTTGGTAGCAAGGTATGGCATTCAACCTCCAAATACAGAAGGGTGATTTATCAATGTAATGCGAAGTATAATGGAGATATTAAGTGCCAGACACCCCACATCACAGAAGAAAAGATTAAAGTATGGTTCATTCAGGCTATCAATCAGCTCATTACAAACAAGTCTGAGATAATCTATAATCTTCAAGTATTGCTAGAACTAAAATCAAAAACGGACTTTGGCGGGCAAATTAATATGTTGGAAACTGAAATCAAGGTAGTAACCCAAATGGTGGAAAACTTAGTTAGAGAGAATGCCAAGAAACCTCAAGACCAAGATGCCTATCAAAGGGAGTACATTTGTCTGAGCGAACGGTATGACAAACTCATCCGAGAAATGGAATCACTAGAGTTAGAGCAGAAGAACACTATTCAACAACTTGGAGAGATAACTAAATTCATTGAAACTCTGAGTCAGAAGGAACGATTGGTAACCGAGTTTGATGATTTACTTTGGAAAACAACGGTTGATAGGGTAGAGATTTGTCGTAATTGTATAACAACTTTCACATTTAAAAATGGTAGTAAAGTCGTAGCTTAATGCTGCGACTTTTTGATATAATGAATTAAACTAAATATTAAAATTTTATTTTGGGGTCAGTATGGAAGCATTAAATAGTAAATTTAAAACTCTAATTATATTCTTTACTCTGGTAGAGTTAGTTCTAGTTATTTTTTCCATCTTGGATATATTTGATATTATCTCTGGATTATTTTATATAGTATTTTTACTTGCGACTTTAATTGTTAACTCACTCGATGAAAGTATAATTAAAATATTGAGATACCAAAATATTTTGGCTGATTATTATGGAAAAAAGAGAACGTTAGGCAATAAATGGCTAAGCTTATCTGGGACAATCATAAATTTTATTGGGTTATTTACTTTTATGTATAGTGCAAATATCAAAGTATCATCAAATTTATTCATAGACTTTATTACAAAAATTTTTATTACTGTCGTTCTAACGTACTTATTTTCTGTAATTGCAAAAGTAGTATCAGCTTATTTTAACAAATATAAACTTGAAACAAATACATTTAGTGATGATGGTAAAAGGAGTTTATATTTTGGTCAAACGGTTAAAGCTCGTTCGATAGATAATTATGAAATTCACTTTAAAGTAAAAGAGACTACTGAGGGAGTACCATATTACTCAGAAGAATTTTACGATTCATGTAATCCAATGAAGACACTAATGAATTACAGTTACGATGATTGGAATCTATTCTATAAAATTAACACCAATATTATCCCATTCATGAGAATTGTAATTCAACTTGAAGTAAATAAACCAGATTTTGAGTTTCCAACAGATCAATATCAATTTTCAGAAAAATTTTTACTACTTAAGGAACTGAGGGATGCTTTTAAAATCAATTAAATTGTATCAAATTCAGAACACAAACAGATACCGACCATATGGGGGATTTGGAAGAAGCAGGGGAAGAGACGCTGATGGCCACCTATCCTGACCTGCCTG
>CAYYAV010000379.1:0-1916 GCA_964469865.1 uncultured Fusobacteriales bacterium
AAAACTTGTCCCTGAAAAAGCTAACCTTCTTTTTGAAGGAACAGATATATTAGTACTCCCTTTCGAGCAATCAATGAGTGCATTACGTACATATAAAGAGGACAATAGAATGATTGTGAATGAATATTATTCTACTCCGCTAAATAGGGAGGATTTAAGAAAAATAACAGATGAAACTGGCTCTAATTATGCGCTTTTTATTAAAGTAACTAATAGTTCACCAAGAGTTAATTCAATATTATTTACAATAACATATGAAACAACTGTCATATGCGACATAAGACTTTTAAATATTGCCACAAATAAATACATCATCTCAAAAGAAATCGTCAAAGATGGGAGTTCAACATCAATTGCAATACTCGGCATGCCTGATTTTAACAATGCATACATTGAAGCATTAAAAAAATCACTAGAAGAAATGCTTGCTGATAAATCAAATATAATGACACAGTTAAAACAAAATAACCTTACAAATACAGTTGAATAACTACCAATATAATGGAGGTGAGAATTTAATGCCTTTAATTATTTCATGTAACGGCGATAGAAAAGTAAAATTATACTTACCTACTATAGAGGAACAAACCGGATGGCGTAGATCTAACCCATTACAGATTTTAGGTGATTCCGATATTTTGCAAAAAGTTACAAGTTACAGTTATGACTTACTCAATCTGGATTTTGTAAAATATGCCCATCAGAGAGGCTGCATGAACGGGGCGGGTAAACCATCTCCGTTGGATCCTGATTATGTCGCTAATGATTTTGACCTTCAATATGAACAGCTACCAACCTGTGGTTACCCCATAAGAAAATTTGTACGTGAACATTGGCGTCAAAAAGAAGATTTTCTGTCTCCGTCAGTAGAGATATATGCGGCTCCAGTTATTGGTAAAAAAGGGAAACTGCTAAAGAGTAAAAAAATAGAAGGGGATTGGAAAGAGCTTGTCTGGGAAACTATTCCGCCGGCAAGAGCTAGGCTTCAGGACTGCTGGGAAGTATACCTCTTCAATTTTTGCAAAATTATATAGGGGGATTATCATGTTTAAAGCGGAAAATAACCTATACAGAGATGATTCTTATAACCCAATAATAGGTTTGCCGGCAGATTTCACTGTAATTGACTTTGAAACGGCAAATAGATATCGTTGCTCTCCTTGTTCTGTGGGAGTCACTGTAATAAAAAATGGGGAGATAGCGCGCTCGTTTGAGAGACTAATACGCCCTCATAAAGATTATTTTTATTTTGAAGATAGAAACATTTCCATCCACGGAATTACTGCGGAAATGGTAGAAAATGCACCTGAATTTAACGTTGTCATGGAAGAAATAACTCCGCTTATAGAAAACAATATTCTTGCAGCTCACAACATGGTGTTCGACTGCGCAGTTCTCTGCCGAACGTTAAAACTTTATGGGATAGCCAATCCAGCGTGCAAAACTATATGTTCATACAATATTGCAAAAATTATATATCCCGATTTGATTTCATATAGACTTAATATGTTGTGTAAACAATTTGAGATATGTTTAAATCACCACAACGCAAATAGCGATGCAGAAGCTTGTGCTAAACTCATAACCGATGCATCAAAATCAGAAGAAGCTAAAGCTAGGTTAGCAAAAACACAATATAGCTACGGTTATATAAACCAATATGACTCATGGTCTCCTCAATATTTAAGAAAATATAATAAACACCAAACAGAACATCAGAAACAGCACCTTGATGGTGTAAAAAAAAGGGTATGCGAATCCGGAGCCTTCAATGACTGTGACGTAGTGTTTACGGGGACACTAAACTCAATGGATCGGAAAGCAGCGTGTAAGGTCGTGGAATTGGCTGGAGGCCGAGCAAGCAACAACATAAACACAAAAACAGAATACCTTGTCATGGGGATCCAAGATTTTTC
>CAYYAV010000380.1:0-1913 GCA_964469865.1 uncultured Fusobacteriales bacterium
TATACAACGGATCATAATACCCTTTTTCTCTTAACATGGATTCTATCTGTTCAGGAGTCATTCCAGGCTTCATTGAATCCATATAAGGATTTCCTGGGGCTATCTGAAGCAGTATAAAGGAAAAAATACATATTCCTAGTAATATTATAATTAATATCATAATTCTTCTTATTATATACTTTTTCATTATTCCTTCCTTCGTATCCTGTCCATCTCAGAAATATCTATTTTTCCATCTCCCATTTTTCCACACTGTAAAATTCTACAAAGGTATTAGGAGTATAGTTCTTCAAACCTTTATTGTATGCTTTTACTATATCTGAAGCATATAGAGGAATCCATGGCAGTTCCCTGTTAAGCAGCTTTCCAAATTCATTCAGTATTTTTGCCCTTTCTGAAATATCTGTTGCTGCCCTGTTCATATCCATCAGCTTATCTGCTTCTTCTGAACGGAATCCGGTTATATTCCATCCAAATACTCCCTTTTCATCCGAAGCCTGTGTAGAATACCAGTTAGGTGTAGGATCGGGATCTGCATCAAGGGTATTTCCCATCAGATACAGTTCAAAGTCATGATTTCCTACTACTTTTTCCATGACAGCTTTAAACTCCATTGATTCTATTTTTACTTTTATACCTATTTTTGCCAGATTTTCCTGAATAACTGTCCCTGTTTTTTCCCTTATCTTATCGCCTGTAGGAACTGTCAGTGTCAATTCCAGATTTTTTCCTTCCTTATCTACTATTCCATCTCCATTAGTATCTTCATATCCCGCCTCTTTTAAAAGGGATTTTGCCTTTGCCTCATCAAACTTATATTCTACAAGTCCTTCTTTAGGATATGACCAGAGTGTAGGTACCATAGGAGTATTTATTATTACTCCGTTTCCTTCAAGAAGTCCCTCTACTATCCCTTTCCTGTCTATCCCATAAGCTATTGCAGTTCTTAATTTCACGTCCTGTAAAATCTTATTTCTTAAATTGAATCCCATATATTGGATTTTAGAATTTGGATATTTTACTATTTCTATTCCCTTTTCAGTCAATATTTTAGTATCACCTGATTTAATATTTGAAATATCGGCTATATCAATACTTCCATTTAGCAATTCTGCACTTACAGTTTCTTCGTTTATGACTTTAAAAATAAATGTCTTTATTTTAGGATTCCCGTTATAATATTCAGCATTAGCTGACATCTTTACAAATTCTCCATTTTTAAATTCTTCTATCTTATATGGTCCTGAACCGACAGCCTTGGATAATATCTCGTTACTTTTTTCCCATGTGTCTATTTCAGCTTTTTCCCATATATGAGCAGGTAAGATTCCTAAAGTTCCTATATTTATAAGTACTGGAGAATAGGGAGTATCAAAATTTATTTCCACTGTCTTATCATCAGGGCATTTTATTCCTGATATTTCTTTTGCCTTCCCTTCATTAAATGCTTTGAATCCTGTTATAGACTGCACATAGCTTGCCAAGTCTCCTTTATATTTAGGATTAGCCAGTGATTCTAAAGTAAATTTTACATCTTTTGAAGTAACCGGATTTCCGTCATGAAACTTAATCCCTGATCTTAATGTAAAGATAACTTTTTTCCCTTCATTACTTATATCATATTTTTCTGCCATTGCAGGTTCCAGTTCAATTTTTGAATTTAACTTTAAAAGCGAATCATATATTAAGGAATTTACATAGCCGTCATATTGAGTATTTGAAATTAATGGATTAAATTTTCCTTCAGGCGAAACTGCTATTCCATAATTTAATTCTGTAACAGGTTTTTTTGTGTTTTCTTCTTTTTTTTCCTGACCTTGATCCTGTTTTGAGCAATTTAGTAATATTAAACATACTATCAGCATCAATACTGACCTTAAAATACTATATCTTTTTTCTAGATATCCGTTTTT
>CAYYAV010000381.1:0-1908 GCA_964469865.1 uncultured Fusobacteriales bacterium
AGTCGTCAATAATGTCCTTGTCATTGAAACTATTTTTTTCTATTTTCATTGAAAAATTCCAGTTATAATATCTCTTAAGCTGGATAAGAAGATTTGATATGTTATAGTCAAGTCTTCCAATAAATCTTCTTCCCTGAAAAAGAGAAATCTGGTCGAATTCTGTTTTAGCTGTTAACGGAATACCTTCATCCAGATCCAGACTGGTATAGAAAATGGATTTTTGAGGGAATGAAGTCGAAAATAAAGAATGATAATAAAAAAGGGTGTCATCCTTAAGTTCGGATTTCTTCATGTCATCTATATATACTTTTGTATAGAACTTATCCTGGTAGATTTCAACTTTAAGTTTATAGACTATATCATAAAACAGTGATTCATTTAATTCCTTAAAGCATTCGCCTGCTCCAAACCAGACTGCATTTCTGTTGGTAAATCCTTTCTGTTTAAAATCGAACATAATATGGTTTTTGCTTTCACCAATAAATCTTATATTTTCCAGCATGACATTCCTGGTCTGAAAAGTGATATTAGGATTACCGAATCCGAAAGGCTTCAGGAGTTCGGTTATTTTAAAGAATTCATAGGAAATTTTCTGTATCGGGATCTGTCTGTCGATATTTATAACTTTGACAAAATCCTTCTCACTTAATTTCTTTTTTGCAAATTCATTGATTTTTTTTATAAAGATTCTTATATTCTTAATGGGAATTGTAAAGCCTGCTGCTCCTGCATGTCCACCAAATCTGACGAAAAGTTCAGGCATTGATTGAAGGGCTTCCAGGATGTTGAAGTTTTCTATACTTCTACAGGATCCCAATGCCACGCCCTCATCTTCCTTAACTTCCATGATAATAACCGGTTTATAATAGGTGTCTACAATTTTTGAAGCAGCAATTCCGATGACTCCATGATGATATTCCGGTGAATAGTCTACAATTACAAAATCTTTGTTTATATCTTTTTCTTCGATATTCTTTTCAATCATATTCAAAATATTATTCTGGAGTTCTTTCCTTTCAAAATTACTGTTTATTAATTCCTTTGTAATAATTTCAATTTCCCTACTATTATCCGAAGTAAGAAGTTTAACAACCATTTTGGCATCTTTTAGGCGTCCGGCGGCGTTAAAGACGGGGGCGATTATAAATCCTGCATCATAAGTGGAATATTCTGTCTTTGGAACTGAAGAAGTATTGTATGAATCGCTGTTTCCATTGAAAAGTTTATACAGTATATATTTTAAACCTTTATTTTCAGTATACGGGAGCTGCTCCAGTCCAAATTTAGTCAAAATACGGTTCTCCTCTAAAAGTGGGACTATATCTGCCACTGTTCCTATGGAGACCAGATCAAGGTACTTGTATGCTTCTTCCTTTATGTCAAGTTTCTCAAAAAGGCAAAGAATCATCATAAATACAGTCCCCACTCCTGCCAGATATTCAAAAGGAAATGTGTTTTCTGCCCTTTTAGGATTTATTACTGCCAGAGCATCAGGAATCTTATTTCCGTTAAGATTATGATGATCCGTAATGATAACCGGTAAATTAATGGAATTGGCATATTTTACTTCTTCAAAGGCGGTAATTCCACAATCTACAGTTATGACAAGATCGGCTCCTGACTCCTTTATCTTTTTAAGTGCCTCGATGTTCAAGCCATATCCCTCGTCTCTTATAGGGATGTAATAATTTATTTCGTGTACACCTAGTTTCTTCAATGCAGAATACAGGATAGATGTAGAGGTGATACCATCCACATCATAGTCTCCGTATATCCATATACTCTTTTTTTCTTTTATGGCCTTTAATATTATATTTACAGATTTTTCCATATCATAAAGACCGTAAGGATTTCTTATATTTTCAAGTTTGGGATGCGTAGATAATAAGTCTAATACAAGATAACGTA
>CAYYAV010000382.1:0-1896 GCA_964469865.1 uncultured Fusobacteriales bacterium
TCACCTTTCTTTTGAAAATATTTCTTCTTGTCATATAAAATACCTTCAGGTTCATAATATCTGTTCAGTATTTCAGACGGCTTACCATTTATAACCATTCTTCCGCTTATAATCTGCATCGTGTCTCCGGCTGATCCGGTAAGTCTTTTTGTGTACATCACCTGATTATTCATAGGTTCCTTAAATGCAATAATCTGTCCAATCTTTGGAGAAGTAAATTTATATTTTATCATATTTGCAAAAACCCTGTCCTGAATCTGAATCGTTGGTTCCATCGAACCTGAAGGAATTACATAATTTCCTATATAGAATGTCTGTATAAGTCCTACAAGTATAATAGCTGTAACTGCAGTATCTATTCTATGGAATGCCTTTCCTAATGTACTCCTCCGCATCTTTTCTATTTCTACTGTCTCATCTGTTATTTCTTTCAACTTTTCACTGTTCTTTCTTGCTTCATCCAGAAGAGATTCCTTTGTTACGGTATCTACCGGTTGCCTTCTGAAGAGATATATCAGTACTCCGGAAAGTACTATATTTATTCCCATGTAGATATAGAAATTCATATCCAGTATATTGAACATCAGACGCCCTAAAAACATCATGACTAGATTTACAAGGAATATCCACTCATGTTCTTTCCTTAATATATAAAAAACTATATTTACTGCAAATACTCCATATATTCCCCAGTTTTTTATTTTTATTGTAGTATCTGGTGTCCTATCCACAATAAAGAAAAATATCCCTGCCAAGACAAGAGCCACGACAGTGATTATGTTACCGGAAATATTTCTGCCAGCCGTACTGCTTTCTTTTAAATATATCTTTTTTAAAAGTATATCTTCCTTACCTCTTATATAGTCTATGACCTGCTTTTCCCTTAAAAAGAAATATAGCAGAAATATTGTAGTAGCTATATAAAAAATCCCCCATAATATTATGTTCATATCTTTTCCTTTCTTCTTCTTTTTTTATTGGCATTTAATAAAGAAAAAAGCTAGCAAATGCTAGCTTACAGCTACTTTCTGATTTCCTTGATTCTAGCAGCTTTTCCTGATAAGTTCCTCAAGTAATATAGTCTTGCCCTTCTTACTTTTCCGATTCTCTTAACTTCTATTTTTTCAATTAATGGAGAGTTTACAGGTATTATTCTCTCTACACCTACTCCTGAAGAAACTTTCCTTACAGTAAAGTTTTTAGCAACACTTCCACCAGATAACCTGATGACAACTCCTTCAAACACCTGTATCCTTTCTTTATTACCCTCTTTGACTTTATAATGGACAGCTATAGTATCTCCAGCTTTAAATTGAGGTATATCTGCCTTTAAGTAGTCCTTTTCTACTAATTCGATTAATTTCTCTTTCAAGAAATTCACTCCCTTCTCTCATAATATTCTTTTTATCTCTACCAGTCTCTTTTCCATATTTAGTATAACTGGCATAAACAATAAAAGCGGAATATTGTTTTTGTTATACGTGATATAGTAACATATTTCTAAAATATTTTCAAGTAATTTTTCCTTATTCTTTAATTCTCTATGTTCAGCTGTCAAAGATCTATTATAAGGATAATAGCATAATAATACTGGAACATTCTATATTTTTCGGCTGTATAATATGTGTGGGGGTGAAAAAAGAAATAAAAAGATAGCATAGATAACAAATTCATAGTATTATGTTTTTGGACAAACAACAATAAGAAAGGAATTTGTATCTATGCAAAACAATTTTATCACATTCAGACCTGAAATAAAAGATGTAAAAGTAAAAAAAGTTGAACTGACTGATAATATATATCATGTATTTGGAGACAGGACAGATAAGAGAGATAAATGTTGTGGAAAGAAGATGAATATCCATGATTACAGGGTTGTTAATATAAGGAGCTTAG
>CAYYAV010000383.1:0-1880 GCA_964469865.1 uncultured Fusobacteriales bacterium
ACACGACGCTCTTCCGATCTTGTAGATCCTTTAAATTTATGTGCTATTTTTCTTGCACTTATATTCTTTATTCCTTCCTGTTTCAATATATCATATGTAGCTTTTAGAATATCTTCCCTTGTAAATTTTACTTTTGGCATTTTCCTGATCTCCTATTTTATTTTATATATGCAAAGCTTCCAGCCGTCATGCTGTTTTTCCAGCTCCTTATTCCATTTTTTATAATCTATATTAGGAAAATAAGCATCTGCATCCTCGCATTGAAAATCCACATGGCTTATATACATTTTTTCTATTAAATTTCTTTTTAGGAATTCCCTATAAATTTCTTCTCCTCCTATTATAAAAATTTCTTCTCTGTTATCCTTATATATATTTATAAAGTTCTCTAAATCGTAATGGATTTCTATATTTTTATCATCGCTTATACTATGATTCCTTGTAAGAATGATATTTTTCCTGTTAGGTAAGGGTTTTCCAATGCTTTCATAAGTTTTTCTCCCCATTACTATTGTTTTTCCATAAGTTATTTCTTTAAAATTTTTTAAATCTTCTGGGATATGCCAGAGAAGCTTATTTTCCTTTCCTATTTCATTATTTTTTCCGATTGCAGCAATTACTATAAACATTTTTTCCTCTTTTCTATGAAAAATTTAACATTTTTCTACCAGAATTCACTTATACAGCAACTTCAAATTTTATAACTGGATAGCTTTCATAATCTTCCAGTCTGATGTCATCAAAAGTAAGCTCATCAAAAGGCTTATCTGCAATTTTAACTTTAGGGAGTTTAAGCGGCTCTCTTATAAGCTGTTCCTTCAGTCCTTCAATATGGTTTTCATATATGTGGGCATCAATTATAGTATGAGAGAATTCTCCCGGTTCATATCCACATTCCTTTGCTATCATCATAGTAAGCAATGAATAGCATGCCAGATTAAAAGGTATTCCCAATGCTATATCACCGCTTCTCTGGGTAAGATGACAATTAAGTCTATTTTCCAATACATTGAAAGCAAAGGTATAATGACATGGAGGCAGTTTACTTACGGAAGCATTTCCAGGATTCCATGCTATAACTATCATCCTTCTTCCATTTTTATGATCAGGGTCTTTTTTCAATATTTTTAAAGTATCTATTACATATCCTATCTGATCAAAAACAAGCTGTCCATTTTTCTCCCTTGTAGTCCATGGACTATTTTCATCTGAAAATATTTCACCTTCCAGGGAAATTTCAGGAACAGGATATCTTCTCCAGAATCTTCCATAGGCTGTTTCAAGATTTCCTTCTTCATCTGCCCATGCATCCCATATTTTAGTCTTTTCTCTCAATTTTTTTATATGCTCTTCACCTGACAGATACCAAAAAAGCTCATGGAGCATTGAGTTAAAATACATTCTCTTGGTTGTAAGCAGAGGATATCCTTCACTCAAATCAACTTTATAGGAATACGCAAAAACAGATAATGTATCTACTCCTGTACGGTTTTTTTTTCTTACTCCATTCTCAAGAACATATTTTACTAAATCTAAATACTGTTTCACTTTCTTCACTTTTCCTTTCTCTTAATATATTTATATTAATTTTATATTAAAAGTCAAAATTATTCTGCCTTAATGCCTCATACAATATTATTGAAGCTGAATTTGCCAAATTTATTGACCTTCCCATGGGAAGCATTGGTATAGTTATGTTCCTGTCCCTGTATTTACGGAGTATATCTTCAGGAATTCCCCTTGATTCAGGACCGAACATTATATAATCATTTTTTTCATACTTTACATCTGAATACCTTTGTTCTGTCTTAGTTGTTGCAAAGTAAATATTTGACTTCCCATCCTTTATATTTTCATTAAAAAAATGCTCAAAATCATCC
>CAYYAV010000384.1:0-1861 GCA_964469865.1 uncultured Fusobacteriales bacterium
TATACAATAATATTTGTGACATTTGTAGGAAATGTAGGACAGGCGATTATACTGTATATAGCTGCAATGATAGGGATCCCTTCTGATTATTTTGAAGCAGCTGAGATTGACGGTGCTTCCAGATGGCAGAGGATAACGAAAATACTTATCCCTCTTGTAAAGCCGACAACATTGTATCTGACTGTCATAAATATAATAGCAGTCTTAAAAATATTTGTGGTGATACAGCTTCTTACAGGCGGAGGTCCGAATAATGCTTCTGTTACAATGATGTACTATCTGTATCAGAATGCCTTCGTCTATAATAACAGGGGAGTTGCAGCAGCAGTAGGAGTTCTGATGTTCATATTTGCAGTGCTGTTATCAATACCTCAGTTTAAGGCATTCGGGAATAAGGAGTAGGTGAAGTGTATGATAAATTTAAAGGCAAGAATTAAAAGGATGGGCCTATATGACCTGATTTCAAATATTATAGTCTTCATTCTGGCAATAGGGGCACTTTCTCCACTGTTATGGCTGGTGACTAATTCAGTAAAAGTATCGGCAGATATATATAAGATGCCCCCGGACTGGATTCCTAAATATATATATATGGGAAACTACACGGAATTATTTAAGAACCAGCCTGCGTTCAGATGGCTGTTTAACAGTTTCTTTGTATCATTTATGACGACTCTGCTGACTGTGATTTTCTCATCCCTTGCAGCTTATGCCTTTGCAAAGCTTAAATTTAAAGGGAAGAACCTGATTTACTATATTTTTATAGGCTCACTGATGATTCCTAAAGAAACTTTTATAATACCGTTGTTTAAAATAGTGACGACCCTCAACTGGATGGGTACTTATAGGGCATTTATAGTACCGAATCTGGCAGCATGCTTCGGTGTCTTCCTGTTAAAGGGATTTTTTGAGCAGATACCTGATTCCATAAGGGAATCTGCAAAAATTGAAGGTGCTAGTGAATGGCAGATATTCTACAAAGTTATGCTGCCTATAGCGAAGCCGGGGATAGGAGCACTGTTTATATTGAACTTTGTTACAGTATGGAATGACTACCTGTGGCAGCTCCTGATGTCCATAAACAAGGAAATAAGCACGCTTACAGTAGGAGTTGCAGGATTGATGCAGGATCTGAATCCTAACTTCGGCTTAAAGGTGGCAGGAGCGGCGGTGGCATCTCTTCCGATGATTGTGATATTTATAGTGTTCCAGCAGTATTTTACTAAGGGGATATCTGCAGGAGCGGTAAAAGAATGACAAGGTATAAATTAAAGGTGTTTGTAAAATAGATGTGCTTTTTGAAAGGTTAAAAAGTACCGGAAAATTAAATATAAAATAGGAGGAATGACATGTTAAAGAAATTTTGGAAACTATTTGCAGTATTGACAGCGTTAATGCTTGTAATGAGCTGTGGTGGAGAAAAGAAGACCGCTGACGGAGGAAAAGGAGGAAATGAGCCCGTAACAATTGACATATGGCTATCTCCTCAATGGAAAGGTGTCTACAGCCCTAATGAAGAAGGAGCGGATTTTGACAGTTTCCTGAAAAAGGCCGCAGAAGAATTTAAGAAGGAAAATCCTAATGTTACAGTAAATGTACAAGTAATACCCGGAGACCAGAGGGCAGATAAATTAAGTGTGGCAATACAGACGAAGACACTTCCTGACGCATTCTTCGAGTCTACATTTGCGATGACACAGTATGCTCATATGGGTGTACTTGCTCCGATTGATGATATAGTAGACGAGGAATCTAAGAAGGATATCCCTCAGCCGATATGGGATAATGTAACAATAGGAGGAAAAGTATATTTTTATCCTTTTGCCAACAGTCCAGGAACACTGGCATATAATGCAGACCT
>CAYYAV010000385.1:0-1861 GCA_964469865.1 uncultured Fusobacteriales bacterium
ATTCTTAATGATTATCAAAATCATAATAATCTAAAAAATTGATATATATAATAAATTTTAAAAGAGACATACACCTCTTTTACTTTCAAATATCAATAAATACGTACTACAAAATATTCAACCCATATTACAGAAACTATGAGTATACTAAGTTCGGAAAAATTTAGAAGAATAGGACAGTTGTATTGGATGAGAGAACTAAATTGCAAATGTTATTGTTCAAAAAAATTATACACCAAAAATATTTAAAATTTTAGACTGGATTCTTTTATATAAATTAAATTTTTAAATTTTTCAAATCATCAATAATTTTTAATAAAGAATCAGAAGTGTATAAAACTTTTCTTAAGCACTCAATAACCATGAGAGTATAGACGTTTCCAACAATTTTTACTTCAATTCCTGTTCTTTCTGTAAGCTTATTTTCTATTTCAAGTAATGATCCCATATCAGCTAAAATTATGCAACCTTTTCCTTGATTAATTTGTTTTACTAAATTTGAAGTCTTTTCAAACATGTATTCCGGCGAATCAGAAAAATCCATTTCTAAACCAACAGCATGAGTTTCTCCTAATATTTTATTAGCAACTTCAGCCATTCCATTTGCTACTTTACCATGACTTAAAACTAATAATGAAATTTTAGAATCATCTTCTTGTTTAGATTTAAATTCATTTAGAAAAATATTGATAAATATAATTTCTGAAAGCGGTAATTCAACAGGAATATTTTTATTTATAATATTTAATATATTTTTAGATATTTCGATACTTTCTTTATTTGAATTTTCAAAGTCTTCAGGTATTGGAATATAAATATATTTTTTTTCTTCTATTCTTTTGATAGAGGAATTCAGATGAATTGACAATGGAAAGATAATTTTAGAGTCTAATGTGGGTATTTTTTCCTTAGCATATTCATAACCTTGTATAATAGAATCTAGCAATGAAGACCCAATTAATTGACGTAATTCTTTATAATCAACTTTTTCTTGATAGAATTTGTTAATGTTATTACTAAATTCATTTTGCAAATCTTTTTCTAACAGTCTTGTAATTATATTGGATTTATTAACACCACTTTTTATCATTTCATCATATTTTAGAGTAATTTTATCATAGATATCGATATCATTATTATCGTTTAAAAAATCATTCCATTTATTTTTTTTATTAGGGATGACTTTATATTCTTCAGATAAATTAGAGAGACTAGTAATAATCTTTTCCCTATTAGAAATATCAATAATAAATTCTTTTTTTATCCGAAGTCTATTACTATTATTAATTTTTGCTTCTAAGAAAGCTTTAGCACAGCAGACTTGAATATCAGATTTTAATTGTCCGATATTACCAGGATATGACATATCTAAGAAAGCAGAAAAAGCTTCTTTCTCTAGAATAATTTCTTTGTTTAGTTTTAAACTTTCATTATATAAAAAATATTTTATTAGTTCTATTTTTTCTTCCATATCTCTTTCGTTCAAATCTGGAATTTTTATATTCATAGGAATTCTTCTTTTAAAAGTTAAAAGTAGCGAACTATCAATATTTTCCGTAGTAGCAGCAATAATCATAAGAGAGGTTTTTCTATTAGTTTTATTATCACCTAGTCTTTTGAAAGTGTTATTATCAATTATAGAAAATAATATTTCTTGACCTTCTGGTGGAAGGCGATGTACTTCGTCCAAAAATAGAATACCGCCATCACATAATTCTACAATACCTTTTTTAGCTTCATCAGCACCTGTAAAAGCTCCTTTTGAATATCCAAATAATTGTGATACCAGTAATTGAGGATTTTCAGCATAATCGGCACAGTTAAATTCATAAAAAGGAGCATTATTAGCAAAATTATCAGT
>CAYYAV010000386.1:0-1849 GCA_964469865.1 uncultured Fusobacteriales bacterium
CAGTAACCATATATGGCAAAGGCATTAAATGCATCCCACATTTCGTCTTCATCATAATAAAATCCGGAAGAGAATCTTGGTAAGTCATAAAGAGTTGGAGCTATCTTATTTTTCCCAACCTCCTGTATATATACTCCCTCTCCTTCTGTTCCATAAAATACTGATGATACTGCCTTTAAATCAGGAAAATATTTTGCAAGTACCTCTATTCCTTCTTTTCCTATCATATTACTAGGTGGAACATATGTGTAAAGCTTTACTTTTTTTCCAAACAGTTTTTTTACATATTTTAATAATTCCTTGGCAGACTCCCCCATATTTTCCTGAGATTCCCATGGCAGATAGTTCAGACCCTTGAAATCTACATCTTTACTATAGTAAAGATAAGGATTATGATTATATCCGTGTATTCCCATTTCTCCATTAGATGTAAACAGTTCCCTTCCATTTAAGCTTAGATCCTTTAAATTTAAATCTGATATTTCCTTCATTTCTTCCCTGCTTACTGAATGATTATAGTCTACAATAATAAATCCTGAATAAATTACATTTCTTTTTTTACCTATTTCAATCATATCTTTCCACCATATCTGCCTGAAAAAATCCCTTGTACTGACATGGTAATTATTTGTTATGATAGGGTTTTCTGTTCTGGGAATAGGAGCAGGAAAATCGTCTATATGCATAACTCTTGCATTTAATATTGGGGTAATATACCAGTTATTTCCATAGGCTATCCATTGATTCATAAGTCCTCTTGTTACCTTATCTGAAAAAATTGATGCATTTGTATATAAAATTCTTCCTGAACCATATATCTTTTCCCATAAAATGGGATTGTTATCTTTATCCCGTGCAAATATTGTAAGGCTTTTTTCCAATTCAACTTTCATTGTAGGAAATACGACCATTTTATTGCTTGGCTGATAGCTGTCTATTCCTGGAAAAAGCTTTTCTCCGAATTTTATCCCTTCACTTCTGTCTACTATGGCACCCACTTTTGTAATTCCTGAAATTTCATTAAAAGGATTGTACGGAGAATTATTCAAGAATATAAGATTTTTGCCTTCAGAAACTTCTGTTTTTATTCTGTCAAACATCGTTTTTCTGAAACCTATGAAAGTATCTGTAGCAAAGATAAAAGTATCATAATTTTCAGTAGAAATTTCTTCACCTATATCAGAAAGGGTATAGTTGATTTTATTATATTTAAATACTTCACCTAAATTTTCCATTATTTTTTTGGACTGCTCTGAAGTACTGTTATAGTATACAAGTATTTTCTGAGGATGGGAAAAATGTTTTTCCGTTGATTTTGAATCCCCTTTTTCCAGAGAAATTTCCTGATTTATTGAAAAATAATTCCCCTTGTTTATCAGTCTATTCATCTGTAGACATAATTCTATGACAAGAATTAATATAAATAGATATTTAAATTTCATAGCGCTCTCTTCTTTCATAAAAATTTTATAATGATTTGTCAGACAGTTTATCTAAAGTATCATTTACTTCATCAATTAATATCTTAAATACTTCAAAAGTATAGCTTTTTGAACTGCTGTAAGATAGACGGCTTACTTCTATAAATGCCGACATCTCCCCTTTAAAAAATATAGGAGCCACAAAAATAGGCTGATTTCCTTTAAGATCTATAGGGAATTCCAATGGCTTACCCCTATGAAATACCTCAAAAAATCTGTCAGATTCACTGTTTCCCAACTCAATATTCTTATGTAAAGAACCATTTCCTATTTTTATTATCTGATTAAGAGTATTTCCATTTCTTAAATAAATACTTGTATTTTCACAGTTTAAAGATGTGTTCAGAAAAACTGCTGTTTCTTTATAT
>CAYYAV010000387.1:0-1843 GCA_964469865.1 uncultured Fusobacteriales bacterium
ACTATGATTTTTATTTTTTGTAATTAGTATCAAAATTCTACAATGAAGAAACCGATACATATACATATGCAAATAATCAAAAACTGAAGTAGAAGTTTTTCTATTTGCTATAGGATATAATTTAAGAAAATACGATTCTCTAATTTTTTGATGCAATTTTTCCTTGTTTAGAAAAAATTCTAAACAATTAATTACAAAAAATTAGAGATTTTTTATTTGAACAAAAAATAGAGAACATGTACCTCCAAACTTTTCAATTCTCATTGTCTAGTTTTTTGGTACATGTTCTATTTGAGAGAGCCCCATTTTTTTGAAGATTTCAAAAATTAATATAATCAAAATATTAAAATAGTTCTTTTAATATTCTGAATATCATAGTATAATATAACAAATTAACTAGAAATAAAAAAAATTAAATTTTAAGTTTATTTTAAGGTTATAATGGTATAACTAAAATACTTTAAAGTATAAAAATAACAAAGGAGAAGAATGGATAATGGAAAAATTCAGGAAATTACTATTAATGACAGTTTTTTTTGGAGCATTTAGCTTAGGGATTGCAAGTACTATATTTGAAGTAGATACAGATGATAAAGCAAACCTCAGAGAAAAGGCATCAAGCACTTCAAGAATATTGACAGAACTGGATAATGAAGCTGAAGGTGAAATAATAAAGAAAGAAGGTGACTGGTATTATGTAAAATATAGGACAGAATCTGGAAAAAATATATCCGGATATATACATAGAAGTCAGATAGCAGTTGGAGAAACATATATTACAAATTCAAAGGAAGGATATGTAAATGTGAGAAATGAAGCAAATTCATCATCTGAAATACTAGAGAAACTTCCTAATGGGGTAAAAGTGACAAAGTATTCTCAAAAAGGTGAATGGTATTATATAAAATTCAGTGTAAAAGATGGTGGGGCACTATCAGAAGATTATGGATATATACATGAGAGCCAGTTAGCAAATATAAAATAATAAATATGAAGGAGTAAAAACAGATGAAAATCTTAAAAAAAATATTAATTGTATTAGTAATATTAACTTTTACATCATTGACAGCGTTAGCAGCAAGGAATATTATGAAAAAAATAGGAAATGACATAGTGGAAGGAGACACTATACAGGCAAGCAGACAATCATTATGTTCAGGATTATTTCCAAATGGAACTTATACCGGGTCATTTGAAGTATCTGCTGATGGTGAATTAAGCTATTATACAGAATACCTGGAGATAGAAAATGGAGAAATAAGGATATACCCTAGTTTTAACTCACAGACAAGAGAAATTTCTTTTAATATAGAAAATGACAATGTAAGTGTTACATGTAATAATAATATATAAATATAAAGGAGGAAAAATGAAAAAATGGTTTTTAGTCGGAATGTTAGTAACTGGTTTAATGGGATTTGCAAAGGACAGATTTGTTGAAAAATGTGAAATTACGTCAAAAGGAGTTTACAAGAATGGGACAAGATATGTAAACTGTATAAGCAGAGCTACAGGAAGACATTTTAATTTCATAAATGTGAAAGAATTTACATATCAAGATATGGATAAAGGAGCAGCTTATGTTATTCACTTCAGAGGAAACGGATATAAGAACTTACAGATAATTACTCATGACTATCCGCAAGATTAGTAACTGATACATAAATGAAGACTGCATGAAATATTTCTTTTAATAGATTTTATGAGAACTTGAAGATTTCAAAAATAAAATAAAAGAAACATTGAACTGAAAATCGTTAAAATGAATTTGGTTCAATGTTTTTTATTTTCATAGATTGTATAATATATTGCGACAAATTTAAAATAAAATAGAAACTCATGA
>CAYYAV010000388.1:0-1409 GCA_964469865.1 uncultured Fusobacteriales bacterium
CCCCTTATACGAAGGACTGCCTTTGTGTCATCTGGAGAAAGTTCGATAATTACATATTTTCCATTTTTACTTCTGACTCCTGTTCCAGTCCTTTTTTCAGCCTTGTTATTAACGTATATAGCTGTAATTGTTCTTCCATCTATAGAAAATGTGTCCTTTGAGAGTGAGGAACTTTTTATATTACTGTTAAATTCTACAGCGACTGCAGTCAGCAGAGAGCCCTTTCCTGAAGGTTCCGTTATGGATGTTATATTTTTTATCCCTTTCAGGTATGTCGGCTTTTCTGTTCCAAAGGATACTGCAGCCATAAACAGTATAAATAGTATTAAAACTGATAGATATTTTTTCATTTATCTTACCTCTTTCCTTAAAATCTATATTATATAATTTATAATATATTATAACATTAATCTGTGTCAAAACTATGTCAAGATTTATAAATTTGGATAAAGTAACAATGTATCATGATAAGGACTTAAATATAAATTTTAGAACCATTCAGATTTTAGCTGATTCATAATAGCTTCCTGGGAAACTAGTCCAAATCCCAGCTGCCATAAGGAATAATCTGCAAAAATTACCTTATTGTCCTTTACTGCCTTTATCTGTTTCCATATAGGAGTTTCTTTAACTTTTGTCTCAAATAGTTCAGGCTTGTCTGACTGGACGATTAATAGGTCTGGATTAAGTTCCAGAAGCTTTTCCATATTGATAGATTCATACATTCTTTCTGCAGGAAAATCTTGAGCCCTGTTAAATTTATATGAATCATACAGGAATCCCATCCTTCCGTATCCGTAATATCTTATATCCTTTTCAGTAACTCTTAGGTATACAAGTTTACTTTTTCCATATTTTTCCTGAACCTGTTTAGAAAATTCATTCTGTTTTATATCAAAATCAGCAATCAGTTTTTCCATTTCAGGTTTCTTATTGAAAATATCTGCAATTTTTAGGGCAGGTTCCCTAAAATCCCATACCTTTTCATTATCCATCAGAAAACCGACAGTCGGGGCAATCTGGGATAATTTTTCATATAAGTCCTTCTGATGTACAGTCATTAATATAAGATCCGGTTCAAGTTCAGCAATTTTTTCAAGGTCAGGTTTTTTCTGCCATCCGACAGAAACCACATTTGCCTTTTTAAATTCATCTTTTACGAAGCTGGCAAATTCCTTGCTTCCTGCCTGTCCAGTAGTGGCAGCTATTGGAGTGATTCCTAATGGGAGTAGCACTTCAGCATAGAGATTGTTTAAGATAACGATTTTTTTAGGTTCTGATTTCAGTTCGGTTTCACCAAAGTCATGTTTTATAACCTTTGGCTTAAAATTTCCCTTTCCACTGTCAGAATTGCTTTTTCCGCAGGCAAGGGCAAAAATAATTAATATTAGAGATGTAAATAATAATTT
>CAYYAV010000388.1:1419-1834 GCA_964469865.1 uncultured Fusobacteriales bacterium
ATAATTTCAAATTTTTCATAATAGTACTTATATTCCTTTCATTTTTATTGTTTAATTTTTATTTTCCATTGAACAGATATTACAGTCAGGTCTTCTGAAATTAGAGCATAGAACCTGGTACGTATCTGCAATGGCATTTATATCAGCCTGAACAGAAAAGACATTGTTCAGCATAGCTGTATTAAAGACTTCGCATGGAGTTCCTGAACTGTATAGTTCTCCATTTTTCAAAGTAATTACATAATCTGAATATTTTGCGACAATAGGCAGGTCATGAAGAACTATCA
This sequence comes from uncultured Fusobacteriales bacterium, assembly GCA_964469865.1. Taxonomy (GTDB): domain Bacteria; phylum Fusobacteriota; class Fusobacteriia; order Fusobacteriales; family Leptotrichiaceae; genus JAGOWQ01. The sequence goes on from CAYYAV010000388.1 coordinate 1,707, forward strand.
CAATAGTCTTTCCAAGTTCAGTCTGCAACCTTTTCAGTAATTCTACAAATTCTATCTGATGGTTTATATCGAGATAGGATGTCGGCTCATCCAGAAATATGTAGTCAGTCTGCTGAGCCAGGACCATA
>CAYYAV010000389.1:0-1829 GCA_964469865.1 uncultured Fusobacteriales bacterium
CATGCTGAATACCTGATGTAGAAGCCTGGATTGGTAAAAATAGGAATGATGAACTGGAAAAGAATAAGGGACAGAAAAGTGTAAGATCTTCCTCTGAAACCGGAAGGAAGAAAATTAGAAATAAATGCAGATGAAGAATAGAAAACTTCCGGCTAAATAGTAAATATTAGAAGGAAGTTTTTATATTTTATGAATTTATATTCCATGAAACAAATCATATATACTGGAAAATGTGAAATGAAGCTGGAGTTTTATCTGATTTTTTAGTATAATAGGGGTATAATATGGATAATAATCAGAAAAAAATATAGAAAAAACAGAGGATGATAAAAAGAAAAAACGGTCTGAATAGTAATAAAATAAAGTAATTATAAATTACAGATATATTATTTTGAAAGGAGAAGAGGATGAAAAGAATTCTATTTTTAATGTTATTATTATCTTTGAATTTATCTGCAGAATTTGAAATTGTAATTTTGGGAAACAGCGGGGGAGTAGTTGCAGGAACGACAACATCATACCTTATAAGGGATACTCAAAGTAAAGGATATCTGGCACTGGATGCAGGAAGTATTGTGAATGGACTTGATTCAGCATTAAAAAAAGGAAATTTTAAAGATATTTCAGTTCCTGAAGATTCTAAATACACAAAGTTAGGTTATATTTTCAGGGATTCTATAAAAGGTTATTTCTTGAGCCATGCTCATATGGATCACATAGCAGGGCTTGTCATATCTTCTACTGAAGATACAAGAAAAAATATATATGCACTTCCCTCTGTAATAGATATAATGGAAAAAAATGTATTCAACTGGAAAGTGTGGCCGAATTTTGCTGACTCAGGGGAAGGGTTTAAGCTGGGAGTATACTCGTACAGGAAATTGGAGCCGGGGAAAGAATTCGAAATAGAAGGGACGGGACTTTATGGACAGGTATTTCCTTTAAGTCATAGTAATTACGAATCTTCTATGTTACTTATAAGAAGCAGAGATGAATATTTTGCATTTTTTGGAGATACAGGTCCTGATAAAGTTGAAAAATCGGAACTGATGAGCAATATATGGAAAGAGCTGGGACCAAAGCTGAAAGAAGGGAAATTAAAGGGAATTATCCTTGAAGTATCTTTTCCTAATGCAACAGAAGATAAGAACCTTTTTGGACATATGACACCTAAATGGATAATGGAGGAAATGAAGGTACTGGGAGAATATAGCGGAGGTACAGAAAATCTGAAAAAACTCAGTATAATTGTAAATCATATAAAACCAAGCTTTCTAAAGGGTATAGATAATGAAAGAACAATAAGAAAGGAAATAGAAGAGTTAAATATCTATAAAATAAGATTCTTATATCCAGATGAAGGAAAAAGCCTGATTTTCTAAGAAAAGGATATAACCGGAGCCTGATTGAAGACTGTTAAGATATAAACTCCTTTTCAGTAGAAAACTGGATTGGAGTTTTTTTGCTCTGAAATTGTAAAGTATGATATAAAAATGAAAGCTTTTTTTGTAAAAAGTTATAAAATTTGATATAATATAACGGATATAGAATAATATCATTACATTAATTATATTAAAGGAAAAGATGGGATATGAAAGAGATAATATATATTATTATAGGGATTATGATAATACTATGGCTAGTAAAAGGTACATTTAGAATGCTAAAATGGATTGTAATAATAGCTCTTATAGTAATGGCATACAAATTTTTTCTGCCATTATTATAGATTTAACAGTTTTTGGTCAAAAAGGGAAAATATGTTTATAGAATTGGAAATAAATAGGGAAAATATTGAAAAGAATCTGAATAAGATAAGGAAGATAAAT
>CAYYAV010000390.1:0-1819 GCA_964469865.1 uncultured Fusobacteriales bacterium
TCAGAAGGAAGATTAAGGAAATGAAGTCATTTAAGCAGATAGGCATGGAAGAGGGCACAAGGTATTTGTGTTTTTTATAAAAATGGAACAATAAAATGATATATGGAGCTTCCTGAAATTTTAATAGATTGGGAGATTATAGGAAATGATATAAAATTAACTTTTTTTGATAATAAGATTTTTTTTCATTCTATAGAAACAGGGAAAGTTAAGTTTTATTCAAGTAATGGGAAATAAAAAAATAAGTAATTTTTAGAGAAAATATGATGTAGTTTAGGTAACAGATAAAAATAAGGCAACAGGAGAAGTAAGTAAGACGGTTATAAACGGCAGTACAATAGCAGAAAGAGCATTAACACAGATAGGTAATACAACAGGCTATAATCTGGTAGCTAGTATGAACAGTACCAAGAGCTATCCGATTACAGTATATAATACAAGAGTTACGGCACTAAGTACAGTTAATTATTTTAATCCTCTGTCAAATGTACAAAGAATAGGGTATGTTTCTTCTGGTAAAGAAGTAGTTCCTTATACTCCAAATTATTATTCACCGTTTAGAGTGATAAACAAAGATGGAAGCTCAAATCTTCCAAGAGGATACGGCTACCTTGTGGAAGATAATAGACCGTATATTCAAGATGGGAAACCTAAGGGAAGACCATCGTATAGACAGGAATTCCCATACGATTTATATGTTTCATATCTCCAGAGATATAATATAACTAAACCAGCTGATGCTATAATCAGAGATGAAGTGACAGGAGAAGTAATTAATTGGTTACCTGGGCAACCAAGAAAAGGAGTTGTAGATTTTGGACATCTATCAAAAGAAAACTATTTAAAAGTATTTAATGAACAATATTTAACAGAAATATGGACACCAAAAGCATTTAGAGACTGGTATAATGATTCGAAAAATTATAGATTTGAAACACCACATACTAACAGAAGTCATCAATATGAAAATGTAACGACTCCATTAGTTCCACAATTTAATTCATCGGAAGCACAGTTACTGGAATATAAACCAGCTTATATAGATGGAATAAATTATGAAAGTATATTTAAAAAGCAACAAGAGATATTAATACCGAAAAAATAAAGAAAGGATGTGTTAAAATGTCAGAATATTCAACTGTTTATGCAGCAGCAGCAATGGGAACATTTGAAGATTTTTTGAAATTATATAAAAGAGGTGATCAAAATAAAAAAAGTTCTTCGGGACGAAGTTTACTTTTTTTTGCATTAAGCAACAATAATTCCAAAGCCCGTTATGAAATTGCAAATTTTTTAATAAATAAAGGAGCAGATGTTAAAGTAGTAAGAGAAGATGGGTTGAGTTTGTTTTTTCCATTATTTTCAAATGCATGGCAGGATATAGTAAAAACAACAATATTATGTAAGACATTATTGGAAAAGGGAGCAGATATAACAACAATATACAAAAGAGAGAGAATAGTTTCTTTCAAGGGACTTTTTAATATGGGTATACCTGAAATAGAAGTGATACCGTTGTATCAGTTAATATTTTCTCAACCAGGGCTACCTCTTCTGGTAAAGGATAAATGGGGTTTAACAGTAATTGAGTTTGCAAGGAGATTTAATAGACCAATAGCTGTAAAAATGATGGAAGACTATGTTGAAAAATATGATTTAAAGGATAATGATGTAGTGAATTAAAAATGGGATATTTAAAGTAAAAATAATATTTTTATATAAAAGTGGGGGGTTGAGGCAAGGAATAGGTTATACATTATCGTAAAAAGGAGATACGTTCATAGGGAGTGCAGTAGAAGAGTTTACTAGGATAAGGAAC
>CAYYAV010000391.1:0-1817 GCA_964469865.1 uncultured Fusobacteriales bacterium
TCAAGACTTTCACGACTTCACTTTCTCGTTATCAACACAACACACTCCACATGTGCTGTCTGAGGAAACATATCCACTGCCCCTACTTTTTCAAGCTTATAGCCATTTTCTGTCAAAAGTTTACAGTCTCTTGCAAAAGTCGCAGGATTGCAGGAAATATAGACAATTTTCTCTATTTTATTCTTTATTACACTTCTAAGTGTCCTTTCATCTATCCCTCTTCTTGGAGGATCAAATATAATTCCACCTATATCTTCCTTTTTCAGTATGTCAGGCAGGATTTTTTCGACTTTTCCATTTATCAGCCTAACATTCTCTATACCATTTTCCTTAATAGTAAGATTCCCTGCATTTACAGAGCTTTCTACACTTTCTATTCCAATCACTTTTCTTACACCTTTTGAGAGTATCATGGCAATAGTCCCTGTTCCTGAAAAAGCATCTATAATTGTTCTCTCTCTACCTTCCCCCAGATATTCTACCCCTTTTCTATATAGTTTTTCAGCCTGTTTTTTATTTATCTGGAAAAAGGAATCAGGATATATCTTAAATCTTATCCCTTCCATTTCCTCTTCAAGGTATTCATTTCCATATATATGATTTATTTCTTCACCTAAAATGACATTGTTTTCTTCCTTTTTCACAGAAATATATACCGATTTTATTTCCCTGTTTTCTTCACAGAGACTTTCCAGTACTTTAACCAGCATATTATACTGGGATTTCTTATTCACTACGGCTATTATCATTACTTCATTCTTTTCGTTATTCCTTATTACCAGATGTTTTAAAAAACCCGTTCCTGTCCTTTCATTATAGACTTTAAATTCATTCTTGCTTCCTGTATAGCTATTTACGGCTTCTAAAAATTTGTCTATTATTTTTCCTGCTATTTCTGACCTTAACAAGTTTTCCTTTGCTGAAAATACATCATGGGATTTTCTTGAATAGAATCCTGTCATTATTTTTCCGTCTTTTTTATAAACAGGTTCAGAAGTCTTATTCCTATAATTAGTTTTCATACTACAGGCTTCTATATCTTCCACCAATACACCATCAAGACTGATTCCTCCTATTTTTTCAAGAACTTCCCTCAGCATATCATTTTTGTATTTCAGCTGCTTTTCATATTCTATCATTCCAAAATCACATCCGTCAAAATCTTCAAAACTTATTTTTGATAAGTCATCTATTCTGTCATTTGAAGGCTGTATTATTTTTGTTATTAACCCTCTTGCATAAGATTTTTTCACTGAAATTATTTCTATTTCCAGTATATCTCCAGGAACACTCATTGGAACAAATATAGAAAAACCGTTTATTTTCCCCAGTCCTTCACCTCCAAATACAATTTTTTCTATTGTTATTTCCAGTTTTTGCCCTACTGTATATTTTTCTATTCTATTTCCATTAATAAATTCCATTCTTACCTCTTTAATTTTTTATCGTTTTTATTTTTACTGGTAAAATCAGCTTATTTTTTTACATAATAACCATTGCTCATTTTATTTCATCCCCATGTTAATTATACTAAAAATTTTCTATTTTTGATTTTATTTGAGAATCCTTTTTATTTATTTAAATTAATGTGCGTACTAAATCATTTCTAGTACTTTTTTTACTCTATTTCTTTCATCTACTTATCTGGACATTTTACTATTTCATATATTCCAGTATATTTTTCAGCTGCAGTCCCATTCCTATCTTCAGACTTTCTTCATCAACATTGAACCTGGGATGATGAAGATCATAGATCATATCTTTTTCTTCATTACGTGTTCCCAGCCTGAAAAAACATCCCGGAATTTCATTTAAGA
>CAYYAV010000392.1:0-1811 GCA_964469865.1 uncultured Fusobacteriales bacterium
CTTGGTAAAGAAATGACTAAACTAGAAAATGGTGTCTTAAAATGGACAGTATCATATAGACCATATGACATATTCCAAAATGTACAAGTATTAAATCAGTACAGATTAATAGATACACTTCCTGAGGGGTTAGAGTTATATACAGACTCTCAAGGAAAATTAAATTTTTCAGATGGAAACTTTGTTGTAACAGAAATGGAATTAACTCCATCTGGATATGTACCAAGTGGACAGATATTTACAGAGGAGCAACTTAAAAATTATATCAGCTATAATGCTGCTAATAGACAGTTAATATTTACAATTCCAAATAAAGACAAAGCATATAGGCTAGAGTATAAGACCATGGTAACTGCAAACTCTGGAAACCTTACAAATACTGTAGCTTTAGAAGGAGTTAGTTTAAATAGCGTAAATACATCAAGAAATTACGCTGTAGCATCAGCAGATGCCAGTGCTACAATGTCTAGAAATGGATGGATTGAAGTAGAAAAAGTAAATCAAAATGGAAGCAAGCTTGCTGGTTCAAGATTTACTGTTTTCACATCAGACAAGTCTTTAGCCCTTAGAACAGGTGTTACTGACTCTCAAGGAAAAGTTGTCCTTCGTGGACTGCCTATTGGAGAATATATATTAATGGAAAAAGAGGCTCCATCAGGATACACTGTATCTAATAGAGAGTATATCGTAAGTGTTACAAGGGTTTCTGGCAATGTAGTTACAAGTATAGATGGAAAAATAGGTACTGATAGCAACAAAATTAAGGTTACAAACTTCCAAGAAGGAACATCTGGAAATCTTAAAGTATCAAAAACAGTTTCTGGAAACGATGGAGATGAATCTAAAGCCATTGATTTCACATTACAAGTTGGTAATATTACAGGACAAAAAGACTTTACTAAAACAGATACAAATGGAAGCATCAGTTTTGGATCTCTATCCTTTAATAATGGAAGTGCAAGCTTTTCACTAAAGCATAACGAAAATATTACAATAATTGGACTTCCTAAGGATTTAGGCTATACAATTACAGAAAATGACTACTCTGCTGATGGATATGAAACATATGTAAATGATTCTTTAGAAAAAAGCAGAGTTCTTACTGGTGAAATATCAGTTGATACCACCCATAAGGTTTCTTTTAAGAATATTAAGGATACCTTTGGTGATTTATTAATTGAAAAAATAGTTGCAGGAAATGCAGGAGATTTAGAAAAGCAATTTACCTTTGTTTTAAAATTTGAAAACCCATCTACTGGTTCATACACATATGAAGGACTAGGTGGAAAATCAAATGGAACACTGAACTTAGACAGCGAAGGTAAGGCTACAATTTCACTAAAGCATGGAGAATCCATAAGAATAAAAGACCTGCCAAAGGGTCTAAGCTACACCATAGAAGAACAAATAGATGCTGAAGATATCTATGATGTTTCAGTTGATGGAGTAGATACAAATAAAATATTGGGAAACATTGAAGATTCAAGTGAAAAAACAGTTACATTCACAAATTCAAAAAGTACCTTTGGAAATCTAGTAGTTAGAAAAAATGTTGATGGACTGCTTGGTGAACTAGAAAGACCATTTAAGTTCACACTTCAAATGGGAGAGCTAGAAGTAAAGACCTATGAATTTGAAGTTCTAAATTCAAATGGCAATGTTATTAGTTCTGGAAATATGACTTTTGATGAGGGTAATAAAGCTGAGTTTTCCCTTAAAAATGGAGAGTCCATTAAGATAAAAGGTCTTCCAAACAGAGCAGCCTATAGTTTATCTGAAGAAAATGTAGATGGGTATATAACTACAACATC
>CAYYAV010000393.1:0-1806 GCA_964469865.1 uncultured Fusobacteriales bacterium
TCTGCTTTTTCCTGATTGACTAAAAAGTGATGATGACATTGTTTGGTCATAAAAAAGTCCTTCTTTTCTTTTGATAAGTAGCAACAATCTGTCACTCTCTCCCCATCATAAAAAAGATGACTTGATTTTGGTATCACATCAAAAAAAGACAAATAAAAAAGCTACCCACAAAAAGTGGATAACCTGATTATCAGCATATCAACTTATTAGTTATCAAAACCAACAAAAGTGACTGAATCGTTCTCTTGAATAGTTTCAGCAAAATTCATAACAGGAAGCGTATAGGCAGGAAATTGATTACCTAAATTAGTTAGGGTAGCAATATAAGTACGCACATAAGGATAAAGAATTGCTACAGCATTCTTACTTAAAATTTCTTTTAAGCTCTCATCTGTTACAAAATCCTCTGAATCATATCCATAAATTCCTCTAACAGAAACTTTACAAGTAAAAGGAATATCTGATACATTTTCTTCTGAATTACCTAAGTTAATATTTATGATAACATAAGCTTTTTCATGGTTTTTATCAACTCCTACCTCAGCCGAAAATGTCACAGGCATATTCAGTTCATCTTGTGAATAGTCAAAATTATCATTAACCTTATAATAAGATTCATCTATTACATAATTTTCAAATGATATTACAGCCACTATGCTACCTGTCCTCCAGCTAATTGATAATCTACAAATTTAGGAATATCACTTAAATATCCTTGCCTTCTAGTTGCAGATTCTTTGTAAGTATTTTTATAACAAACATCTAACTTATATCCCTTATTCATTTGTGAATAATTTTCAATTGATGTATTAGCATAAGTTTTAATAATCTCCACAATCTCATCGATTGCTTCTTGAGGAAACCATGAATCAATATCAAGAATTGAATCATCTAAAATAATATTCTTATATTCCATTATTTTACCTCCTTAGTAGCTTCCCAATTTATTGCACCAGTACTTCTCAAACAAAGTTCTCGAGCATTCGGAAAATTAGACAACGTGTTTCTTGAACTATAAAAAGGGGTATAGGTATCTTTGATGATTCCATCAACATGACGTTTTAAACCATGCTGAACAAGATACTCTATAAATATGCCATCTAAATTAGCTCGTTTCAACGACTTATTCTCTTTAAAAGTTGTTAAGCCCTGTTCAATTTTCTGATATAATTTATGACGAAGTTTTACAAATAGTATAGAGTTTTCTGGAAGATTAAAATCTAAAATATAGAGAGGTGTTTCATTAAAATCAAAATGAATAATTGCAACCTTGTTTCCGTCACTTCTCCATTTTTGTGCATATTGCTTTGCACATTCTTTACCATCAAATCCCTGTGACTCACTATCCAAAAAAAGATACAATCCCTGACCTAGGTCATTTGGTAAACGTTGGCCTGAGGGTATCACAACATCGGATTTAATAGAAAATGGTTCAACTTCTACCTTATTTGTCTCAATAATAGCCTTTGCATTTAGAGGAGTAGTGCCATGGTATCCTTCCAACAATATCTCCTTATTACTTTCAATTACTGTAGTACATTGAATGTACTACAGTAATTATAATATTTTTATTTTATCTTGTCAAAAAAGATATGATTTTTACAAGACATACGCATGGAACCTTCTATTTCTGTTTTTCGACTGTTGGAAATTTTTTCCTCTAAAGCAATTGTTTAAAATGCTTGTCAAAGGATAGACTTAGAGCATATTTCTTACAACTCAGACTCATCTTCTTTCCAATATCAGCCTTGTTTAGACGCTCCAATGTCCAATCATCCTTTAATCCTTCAAAAATACTCCCTGCGT
>CAYYAV010000394.1:0-1804 GCA_964469865.1 uncultured Fusobacteriales bacterium
CAAACTGGGGGAGCAGGGCCAGGAAAAACAAAGTGACCTTGGGGTTGGTCATGTTCATGATCATGCCGCGTCGGTACAGGGCCGCATAGCCGACAAAGGGTTTGCCTGCGCCGCCGGTGTGCAGGGCGGTGGCGCGGAAGGCGCCCCAGGCGAGGTAAAGCAGGTAAACGGCGCCGATAATTTTCAGGGCGGTGAACGCGGTTTCCGAGGTTTTGAAGATTACGGCCACGCCCAGGGCCACGGCCGTGATGTGGGCAAAGAGCCCGGTGGTCATGCCCAGGGCGGTGACGGCCCCGGCTCCGCGTCCGTAAAGGGCGGCCTGGGTGAGCACAAAAATATTGTCCGGTCCGGGCGTGATGGCCAGCAGCATGGCCATGGCGAAAAAGGTGAGGGTGATGTCCAAAGGCAGGATGGGAGTCATGGCGGCCGGCGAAAGGTTATGAGATAAGGTCGCTGAAAGTGGCGGTGTGGGTCTGGGACGAGGTGAATTTGACCATGCCCCCGCCCAGGGCGCCGAAAATGACAAAAGTGGTGAGCATGAGCAGGCCCACGGCCAAAATCGCCCAAAGCACGAGGCGGTGTGGGGTTCTGCCGGCGGACGACGAGGCGCCTTCAGTTTTTGCGGCGTGCCCGGCGGCAGCGCGGCGTTTGCTAAACATGTTTATCCTCCAGGCGTTTTAAGCGTTTGGCGAGCAGGGCCTGCGCCTGGCGCAGGCGCAAGAGGTAAAGGCCCACGCCCAGCCAGACCGCGGCATTGGCCAGCCAAACCCAGGCGGCGTCAGTCATGGGCGGCGCTCCTTATCTCGGCGTTGGCCGTGTTGTTTAAGTGGATATATTCCGCCAGGGCGCAGTGGTCGCGCAACTCGGCAAGGCGCAGGCGCAAAAGCAGAACGGCCAGCCAGACCAGGCCCAGGGCCGCGAGATTGGCCAGCAGGGTGATGAGCATTTCCGGCTCAAGCCCGCCGCCTTTGCCGAGGACCACCGGGTGGGCGCTGCGCAACAGGCGCGTGGCCAAAAACACCAAGGGCACGTTTACACAGGCTACCAGGCTGAACACAGCGGAGGAAGCCGCTTTGCGGCCGCGTCCCGCGCCGCTTTCGTTGCCGGCCCCGCGCAAGGCGAGGCCTCCCGCATACATGAACCAGAGCACCAAAAAGCTGATCAGGCGCGGGTCGCCGGTCCACCATACGCCCCAGGCTTGCCGCGCCCAGATCATGCCGGTGATGAGCGTGAGGCCCGCGAACACAACCCCGCTTTCCATAGCGGCCAGGGAGAGGTTATCCCAAAACAGGCGGCGGGTGCGCAAATACATGGCTCCGGCCCCGGCCGCGATCAGGAAGGCGAGGAGGGACCACCAGGCCAGCGGCGCGTGGGAGTAAAGAATTTTTTGGGTCACGCCCATGACCGCTTCCACGGGTGCGTAACGCCACGCCAAAATTTGTCCGGCGGCCATGGCTGGCCCGGCCGCTAGGCAAATAAGCCGGGATGTTTTAAGTCGCATATGTTTTTCCGCCACAAGGGCTGCACGCCAGAATTAATTATATGCCGAGTATTGTCAATGTTTTGGAGCGCGCGGGGGGCGGCTTTTCCGCCCGGCGTCCGCTCCCGGCCGGCCCGTGTCGGCTGCATTGCCCCGCAGCGTGCGGGTTAACGTTGCTTTTTATATGCACTGGCGTTATTTCTATATTTCCGAGCGCGGTTGTTGCGCTTACGTCGCGGGGTGTTTTGCCCGGCGCGGAAAATTCCCAGTTTTGAGGAAGCATGGACCCAGTTAAACAACAAGCCGTTGCCGCGACTGCCGCCA
>CAYYAV010000395.1:0-1800 GCA_964469865.1 uncultured Fusobacteriales bacterium
ATGCGCCCGGGATAATTTATACCTTTTTTTGACCTTCTTTTCTTTTCATATATATAACCGTCTATTTCTCTGTCTGTAAGAACAAATGTATCTCCTGTTATGAATCCTTCAAAGAGTTCATACTTTATTATATCTATATTATTCCAGTTATATTCTTCTACTTTTTTTTCATAGTTTTTTGTGTATATCTGTATATTATTTTTTTTACAAAGCTTTTCAAGATTATCTTTATTTTTAAATGTTTCAGTCTGTTTTTCTGTAAAGTTTACAGTTTCAACAATAAGACTTTTATCTTTTAAGTTTTCATATCTTTTCCTATATAGATTTTCCCTATCCCTTTCAATAAGGATATATTCTTCTAGCTTATATCTGAGCAGTTCCTCATTTTCCAAAATAATGAGTATATCTTCCCTTCTTAACTCTTCTATCAATTCTACAAGCTCATAATTATCACCTGAGAGGAGATTCCCAAAGATTCTTATCTTTTTCCTTTTTTCTATGGATATCTGTGAATCCGCATCAAATATTCTTATACTTTCAAGTTCTTCATCAAAAAATTCAAGCCTTACAGGATTTTCAGCATTAGGAGGGAAGATATCCACTATATCCCCTCTCCTGCTATATTCCCCTTTTCTTCCAATTAAATACTCCTGACTGTATCCATTATTTTCCAGAAATCCAGTTATTTCAGAAAACTTGTATCTTTCACCTATCTTAAAATCAAGAAATTCTACTTTTTCAAAAAATACATCCAGGGTTATCTGGAGATTCAGGAAAAGTATAAAATCAGTATTATTTTTGAGAATATTAAGCAGTTCTATATTTATTCCTGTAAGGTCTTCCTTATCTGATGAAATATTCTCAAATATTGAAATTACCTTTTCTTCCATATTTAAACGGTTTCTGATGTTGTTCTCACTTTTCTCTGATTTTATTTCTTTCATATAGGAATCAAGCATATAGTAGTAATTTTCCAGATTCCTGTTGGAAGTGGAAATATAAATTATCTTTTTTTCTTTTGAACATAATAAATACCAAGGAATTGCCCCTCGGTATATCTTATTTTCAAGTTTTAAAGCATTTTCATCTATCTTTTCCAAAAACTTAAGATTTTCCATATTTTCTCTTTCTTCTTATTTTATACTCTTAGATAAAATCAGTCTTAGTGTAGTATAAATTATGTAAATATATACCAGATAAGACATCAGTCCTAGATGATGTATCTGTGCTACAATAATTGACACAGATATTATCCCTAATGTCAATAATATGATTTCTTTCAGTTTTTTGGTCCTATCTACAGGTATCCCGAAAACTTTAGGAGCAAACACTTCGCTTATTATTACTGCAAAAGCATTCATTGTAAGTATAGAATAAGACAATATCTCAAAATTTATACCATGTATCCAACATATTATAACAGATATCCCCATCATAATTCCATAATAAATTTTCCCTTTAGAAACCGAAGGGCTTGTAGGCATATCCGTAGCCATATATATTCCTCCCAGCATCAGTCCTCCAAGTGACAGGTTTGGATTCCCTCCAAGAAAATGCATTATATAGAGGCCTAAAAATACTGTACTGAATAATGCTACAGGTATATGCCATGAAATTCTGTCTTTCACAAGAAGATAGAGCCCCCCTAGAACCAGAAGTATTACTGAATATTCTCCCACCGCTCCCGAATTTTTAAGTATTATATCATCAAGAGATGTGGAGAAGATATTTATTTCATGTATTCTAGGTAAATTGCAACAAATATTTACCATTTTTTTCTAAAAAATCTGCTTGTCTTTT
>CAYYAV010000396.1:0-1786 GCA_964469865.1 uncultured Fusobacteriales bacterium
CAGATTTTGTTTTCAGATCAAGATTAAGAAATATAAGATTTTCATCTATCAGATTGTTAATATCTATCATATATCTTCTCCTTTCACTGTCTTATAATAAAATATACCCCGCTTTCCTGTTTTGTCAAGTTTTTTATTTTTAAATATTTTTATTTATCGTTGTTTATCGTTTCACTGAATGTTAATGTTGATTTTTCAGTCTTCCTGTATACCCCTTCAGATTAAATGTCTCTACATATCTGTCTAGGGATTCCTTTAATTTATAGATCACGTATTCTTCAGCATTTATACCGGCTTCAGCCAGATTAGAAAACATATTTTCAATTTCCTTCCTTACAGCATCATTGTTGAATGTATAGTGTCCACTTATATCTGTTATTACGGTTATAACTTCTTCATCCTTCATAAGCTCTTCTGTTGTCCTGGAGACAGTATCATCCGTCATCCATTTTTCCCATCTCCTGCTTGCTACCGATTCTTTTCTTATGCAGTCCTTTAAAGCTGATTTCTTTGATATCAGACCTTCATTAAATAGCATTTCTTCAACCTCTGCCAGCTTCAGGTATGCCCTTGTTTCTACAGTCCCATATTCCGGAGCCACATTCATGGCTGTTATTCCCAGTGCAGGATGTGCCAGAAGAACCCCTTCGTCCTGATAGTCACCATTGTGCTCTTTTAGTCCTACCTCATATTTTTCAGCAACTGCTGCCAACTCCCTTGAAGCTTTTGCATTAAAGTTTCCTACATTTTCTGTAAGTCTTGTCAGAGTTCCTGTCTGTCCTACTATAAAACATGGATGTGGAAGCTCTTTTCTGTCAAGTTCCTTTAACAGTTCCTGTATAAAAAATTCATATGACTCAACTGAAGTCAGACCTCCATTAGTTTCTTCTGTTCCAACTTCGTAGCTTATTTCTGGAAGTCCTCTTGCTATCCTTTCTTTCTCGACATATTCTATAAGCTCAACAGTCCTTCTTAAAACAACATTTACATCTATTACTTTTCCTACAACATAAGGATCTTTAGTCGGATCAATGTGAAGAAGGTCAAATCCATTTTCAATGTCTGCTATATATGACTTTTTACCTAATTCCATCGCCTTTTCTTCAGGAAGGTGATCCTTCCTTTCCTTGTCCCTCTGCCATGGACCTCCATGATCCCTGCATAGATAATACAGCCCTTCAAATCCCACTTCTTCAGCTATGCTCCTGATAGCATCGGAAAATCCTTTCTGGTCCCAGTTACATACATATCCTCCACCCAGTTCCTGTGAATCGACCTGATTCCTGCTGGCGATAAACATTAGCGGGAAATCTTTTTCTTTAGCCAGTATGATGCTTGCCTTTATTAATGTTTTGGACATAGGTCCTATTCCAAGCATGGATGCCCTGTCTTCTTTTCTCATTTTTAGCCCTCTTTTTACGACTTCAGTTAATGTCATCTTACTCATAGCGTTTCCTCCTAAAATTTTTGTATTTTTTATACTTATATATGTTTTTTTGTATTTTATTTACAAAATTATTATACCACATTTTTATACAAAGTCAACTTATTTTTGTATAAAAAATACAAAAATTTTATAGAAAAGAAAAAAGTAAGAATCTGAAGCTTTCTTCGTATTCTTACTTGCAATAAATATAATATTTAATACACTCTTCCTATAGCCAGATTATTCACTTTATCAAGCCGTTTTGTATATTTATCATAATCACTTAGGAGAACCCCCATATATAACATATCTACAAGAGCCAGCTGGGACATCCTTGATGACATTGTCTCACTATAGAAT
>CAYYAV010000397.1:0-1785 GCA_964469865.1 uncultured Fusobacteriales bacterium
GTACAGTTCGCTGTCGGTGACTACGCCTTCGAGCATTTCTTTTGGCATTTGCTCAGGGAGTCGCAAATTCTTCTGAAAGTGCAGATATTCTAAGTGAAGGGTTCGGAATAATTTCTGTTATTGCATTAGCACCGATAATAACTATGGAGATACTAGGAATTATATATAAGATAAAACTTAACAGGAGCAGGATGAAGCCGGTATTAAGAAAATAATTTTGAAGATATATGAATATGGAAATATAGAGGTGAAAAATGAACAGAATATTAAATATATTAGGTAACAATACTTCATTAACAGTTATAATTGTAAACTGCGGAATGGCTAGTAAAGTATTGAAAGAAGCAAAGAAGTGCGGAGTAACAGGGGGGACAATATTAAAAGGAAAAGGAATTACAGGTACTCCGGTTTCTAAAATTCTAGGAATGGATGAGGCAAGAAAAGAAATAGTTTTAATGGTAATAGACAAAGAGATGGAAAACAGTATACATGAATACATTGCAAGAAAATTTTACCTGGATAAAAAAAATAAGGGAATACTGTTCTCAATAAATCTAGGTAAAATAAGTGGCATAAAAAGAGGGTCCTTCATTAAAAATAAAAAATATCATGAAGCAGAGGATGGTAAGAAGAAAATGAATAATGAAAATAATAAATATGAAGCAATATTTGTAGTAGTAAATAGAGGAGAAGCAAAAACAGTTGTCAATACGGCGATAAAAAATGGTGCAACAGGAGGAACAATATTACATGGAAGAGGAGCCGGAATATATGAAAATTGTTCACTATTTTCAATGTCTATAGAACCTGAAAAAGAAATAATATTATTTCTTGTAGATAGTGAAAAGACAGATAATATAATAAAAGTAATAGAAGAAACCATGGAAATAGAACAACCTGGAAAAGGGATAATTTTTACTGTCCCGGTAAACAGGACGATTGGACTTTACAGAGAAAATTAAAGTAATCGGTTCATAGTAAACAGATTTTCAAGTTACCCGATTATTTTTTCCTTTTAGAACGGATATACTGTATAAAGCTGATAATCTCCCTTTTTTCCATATCACTGTAATTTGGGGAATTTAATATATATTCATCAAGCTTGTCATTGGGAAGGACATCATTTTGTCTATTTAAAAAATAGGTTGCGACAGTACCAGTAATCATTCCCATAGTACCAATCCCTACAAGCATAAGTATTGATGCAGCAAATCTTCCTATAAAAGTATGAGGAGAAATGTCTCCATATCCAACAGTTGTTGCAGTTACAAATGCCCACCAAAGTCCATCACCATAAGATACTTTTTCTGTATATGCAATAATTACAGCTGAAACAGCTATTGCAATTGCAGCAAAGACAAGTAGATATATTAGACCGTTTAATTTTAGGAAATGTCTGGATTTCCTATAAAGTTTCAGAATAGCCAGATGAAATTTAGAAATCTTTAATTTTCTTGAAATTCTGGAAAATTTCCTTATCTTAAATATCCTGAATAGCCTGAACACAGAATAATACGGAATAATGGCTATTAAGTCAAGGATATTGTCTTCTATAAAGTCAAGCTTATTCTTAGACCTTATTAATCTTACAAGATAATCAGCAGCAAAAATAAGGTAAATAGACATATCAATAAAAAATAAAAAAGGTTCCTCAGATATAGTAATTTTATTCCTGAAATCGGCAATAGCAATAATAACACTTATTATTGCCAAGAAAGTCATAATGATACCATATATTTTCCTGACTATTATATTTTTAAAAATTTTATTCAATTTTCTCCTGAC
>CAYYAV010000398.1:0-1785 GCA_964469865.1 uncultured Fusobacteriales bacterium
CATCATTATCTAACAAACTCTTTATTTCTTTCACAAATTCTTCATCAAAAAAACTTTCTAAACTAAATGATTTTAATTTATTCTCTAAAATAGGAACATCTTTTTCTTCAACCATTTTCTTAAAAAATTCAATTATCGCTTTTTCTCTTTCACTGTTATTATCTTCCAGACTATTATTACTAATATTATATTTTATATTTACTTTATTATTTTGTAATGATTTTACCAAAATATCTATTTTTTTATTTTTATAATTCAAAAAATTTTCTTTTGCTTTTGTATATTCTTCACTTTTTCTAATTTCTTCTATTCCTTTCCCTAAATTTTTTTCTATTAAATTCTTTAATAAATGATAAGCTGATTCACTTTCATTTCCTTCTTTATCTTTATATAAATATGGATATTCATCATCTTTTTTCTTAAATTTATACCCTTTTACAATAATTTCTTTTTTATTTAAAACTTCTGATAAACTAAATTTTTCAAAGTTTAAATTCCAATTCTCATTTTCATCTTCTGAATATAACTCTTTTATTAGAAAATATAATGATTTAGTATATTTTAATGTTTCAATATTTTCTTCTAAATCTGATAATTTTTTTTCATTTACCAAATTCTCTATTCTTCCACTTTTTAATTTTATAAATTCTTTATAAATTTTACTTTCTATTGTTTTCTCATATCTTTTTTCTACTGTTTCTCTTATTTTTTCTTCCGTTAAATCTTTGGATAATTCTCGCTCTTTTGATTTCTTTAGTATTCCACTTTCTTTCATTTTATAATGGCTTATCCCATCAATCTTAGTTATTCCCATCTTCTTTCCTCCTCAACCAATAAAAAATATTTTACTGCTATTATTATACCCTACAAAATAAAATTTTCAACTTTCATATTAATATTTTAATTATAAAAAAACAGCCTTCATCTATTAAGAATCCGACTGTTTTATATACAACTAAAATTTGGGGTGGTAATTTATGATTATTTATAATGAACTACTGTTTTGCCACTATTTTAATTTCTACTCTTCTGTTCTGTGCTCTTCCTGCTGCCGTTGAGTTTGAAGCTATTGGCTGAGTGCTTCCATATCCTACTGAAGTTATTCTTGATCCAGAAACTCCTTTTCCTACCAGATAGGCTTTTACAGATTTTGCCCTGTTTTCAGATAAAGGATTGTTGATAGCATCTGTTCCTGTACTGTCAGTATGTCCTGATACGATTATATCTGTATCGCTGTATTCTTTCAGTACAGCGGCAACATCATTCAGACTACTTTGGAATACAGGTTTTATTGTGCTGCTGTTAGTATCAAAAGTAATATTTTCAGGTGCAGTCAGTTTTATTTCCCCTTCTCCTGTTCTTTCTACTTCAACACCTGTGCCTTTCAGTTTATCTTTTAATGCTTTTTCCTGTCTGTCAAATATATTTCCTATTACTGCTCCTACTGCTGCTCCTCCAGCTGTCCCGATCAGTGTTCCTTTTGTATCTTTTCCTATTACCTGTCCTAACACTGCTCCGGATGCTGCACCTACTCCTGCTCCGATTCCTGTCTTACTTACCTTTTTTGTTCCGTCTTCTGCAGTTGTACATGATACCGCCATTATAATAGTCAGCAGTATTCCTGCTATTATTTTTTTCATAGTTTCCTCCTAAATTTTGTTCTTTATGTTTTACACAGTATATAATACTAGAGTGTCTTTTCCATGTGTTTAAACTTTTTTTTTTATTTGTCATAGATTGTATAATATATTGCGACAAATTTAAAATAAAATAGAAACTCATGAT
>CAYYAV010000399.1:0-1784 GCA_964469865.1 uncultured Fusobacteriales bacterium
GTAGAAACAACCATTTATGTTGATAAAGATGCCAGAGGAAAAGGAATTGGGAAAGAATTAGTATTAAAAACTTTTGAAAAATTAACAGAAGAAGGATACAAAGCTGTTGCAGTTTGCTCATACATCAAAGCAGTAAAAAATAGAGATCCTAACTGGAGTACAATAATAGAATAATTTTCAATAATAAAACCAAAAGGTCATGTGGAAAGTCTTATAT
This sequence comes from uncultured Fusobacteriales bacterium, assembly GCA_964469865.1. Lineage (GTDB taxonomy): Bacteria > Fusobacteriota > Fusobacteriia > Fusobacteriales > Leptotrichiaceae > JAGOWQ01. Next base: position 218 of record CAYYAV010000399.1, read on the forward strand.
AAAAGAATTGATACAAGCTTCTTATGATAACAATGTTCTGAAAAAACGAGCATAGAGTAAAATAAAATCTTATATAGTCAGAATCAAATTATAATAAAATAATAAATGATTAATCCTACTAAAACAAATCCTTTAAATCAAAATATCGAGTTGGGTAAAATTGCTTGGTATCGAGATTATGACCAAGCTTTAGCAGAAAGTACTCGCCTAAATAAACCAATTTTTCTTTTCTTTCAAGAAATACCAGGATGCTCTACTTGTGTTAATTTTGGAAGAGACGTATTAACACACCCATTGATGGTTGAAACCATTGAAAATGAATTTATTCCTTTAGCAATTCACAATAATAAATCTGGCAAAGATGCAGCAATCTTAGCAAAATATAATGAACCAGCGTGGAATAATCCCGTTGTACATTTTGTAAATAGTAAAGGAGAAGATATTATAAGTAAATTAACAAACAATTATGATCCACTAAGCATGTATAGCAAAATTGTGGAAGTATTACTTATGACCAAAGGGACAATCCCAGAATATGTGAAATTATTAGGGAATGATTTAAAAATTGATTTTAATTATAGTAAAAAGACTATTTATGAAACTCCATGTTTTTGGTCTGGAGAAACAACAATGGCACAGCACAAAGCAGTTTATACAACTTTACCAGGATTTATTGGAAATCGTGAAGTAGTAGCAATAGACTTTGATACAAATATGACCTCTTTAAAAGAGATGGACGATTATGCAAAAGAGCAAGGATTTTTTCTAATTAATAATCATAGTGCTTTTAAAGTAGATAAAGACCCACAATATTATCTTAAAAAAACAAACTACAAATTTTTACCTTTAAGCAAAACTCAAAGGTCGAAGATAAATTTGGCAATACCCTACAAGATTAATCCAGAACAATATCTTAGCCCAAAGCAATTATATTGGCTGTATCACAAAGACTTAAATAGTTTAAGTCATCCAAAAGCCTATGAATTAGATATTGCTCAATCTTGGGATTTCTTAAATAATGAAATTAAATAATGGGAAATAAAAACCAATTAATTGTAATTGGAACTATACATAGTCAACATCTTACAAGTAAAAAATACAGTTTAAAAGTGTTTTCGGATATTATTAAAAATCTAAATCCAGATGTAATATTAGCAGAAATTCCACCCGATAGATTTTTAATAGCAAATGAGCAATTTCAAAAAACAGGAAAAATTAATGAATCTCGTGTTTCACAATATCCAGAATTTAGTAAGGTTATTTTTCCATTACAAAAAACTTTAGGTTTTAAGCTAAAGCCAGTCTCTGCCTGGACAGAAGATATGGCAAATGAAAGAGAAGATAAATTAGAAGAAATAAAAAGAGACAAAAACCGAGCAGAAGATTGGCAAACTTATATGGATGCTAGACAATTGTCAGAAGGACTGTTTCAAAAATACATACAAGAATTTGACCCAATAAAAATTCACTCCAACGAGTTTGATCAAATCTTAAACATTGAATTACAGGTTTTTAGTGATTTATTCAATAGCGATCTAGGTAAAGGAGGTTGGGAAAACATAAATTT
>CAYYAV010000400.1:0-1774 GCA_964469865.1 uncultured Fusobacteriales bacterium
TTTACTACTAATTAGTGATAAAATTATATTATCACTAATTAGTAGTAATGTCAACATTTATTTTTTAATATACACATATTTTTTTTCTGAAGAAAGATTATCACTGTATCTATATCCATCTAATATAATATTTTTAAGCTTTTCTATCTCCGTAATCCTGTTTTTTATTATATAGTTTACAGTAAACCCTCTCATTTTCTTGGAATTTGTGCTTATCTGTTTCAGACTCCCCTTTTCTTCAGTATAAAATTCAAAATCATATATATTTGGAGAATTAATGACTCTTGAATATTCTTTCGATGCAAGATTTATTATGGAATCTTCTTCCTGAAAATAACTATTTATATTCTTTTTCCATATTTCATATAGAGATTTTTTACTGAATATATTATTCGTCATATCCAGTCTATATTCTTTTATCCCCGTCATAGGAGTCAGGACTCCATATAGAGCAGAGAGTATTACAAGATGATTTTCTGCAAATTCTACATCTTTCTTATTAAATTCCTCAATATTTATGGATTTATAAGCTATTCCATAATAGCTGGCCAGAGCATGTCCATAATTTTCCCTTTTAAAATTCCTATAGAATTTTAAAAGGATTTCTGCCTGTTCTTTCTTCAATTTAAACTTCTTTTCAATTTCTTCTACAGAAAATTCTGATATTTCTTTTATTATCTTTTCTGTGGTATCAGGAAATATAATTTTTTTAAAGTCTCTTTCTTTTGTCAGATTATTTAATTTCTTTGTTTTACTTGGTGATATTATTATTTTCATTTCTAATTTCCTTCCGTTAATTCTAAAAAACCTTACCAGCTACTCCCTCCACCACCGCCAGAACCCCCACCAGAGAATTCATCCTTGCTTTCATGTCTGCTTCCCGAAATATCGGCTGTTTTCCTTGGATATGAATGAGAGTAACTTTCTACCTTCTTTTTTCTATAATTTTTATATCCTAAATCTGATAATTTCTGGCTATTGGAATAATATATGTCCATTTCTTGGACAGTATCTTTAATTTTTTCTCCAAATCCTGAAAGAACAGCACTTTTTTCCATTAGGCCCATTGCTTCATTCTTTACTCCCAAAGCTAAAGTGAATGGAAGAATCTCCTTAAAGTATAAAGCAAGCTCATCTATATCACTAAATTTTTTTATCATATTTTCTTCTGCAGTCTTTATATACATTTTCATTCCATCAAGATATTCTTTTTTCCTAAGTCCTTCCTCTGTATATCTACCTATTATTTTCTGATATATAAATAGAAGTATGTAGGCTGCTGAAGTTATCCAGAATGACATGACTCCATTTACATAAGACATTAAGAGTACTATTCCTGTCAAGAATATCCTATATACTGCCTTCCTTTTTACTACAGAATCCAGTATTCCGGTTACCCATAGGCATATCATATTAAATATAAGACATATAAGAAAAAAAGTAGCTGTTTCAAATATTCCTAGTGCCATACCACCTTCACGGCTTATAATCGAAAGAAATATAATTATTGTCAGTCCATATTGAAAAGGAAGCACATATTTCCTGTTATCTATAAAAATATTCTTTTCATAGTCTTTCTTTAAATTCCTTAAAATATCAGATATTACCCTATATAAACAGGCAGCATTCTTAAGAATATCATCACCCGTATCTAAGGATGAAAGGATTTTTTTCTCATCTTCCTTAAGCCTGTCATCTTTTTCCATACCATTTTTTATACTATTCTGTATATACTTCACACTTTTTCCATTTTTATTTTCGGTAGTAATGTATC
>CAYYAV010000401.1:0-1773 GCA_964469865.1 uncultured Fusobacteriales bacterium
GTTACAAATATTCCTTTTATATTGTCATTATTTGCTAAAAGTTCTTGTACATCTTCTATTTTGTATGCTTCACCAAAATTATATTCTAACTCTAATACTTCTAAACCATATATTTTAGCTATTTTCTTAAATCTTTCTCCAAAATATCCTGTATTTATTACAACTATTTTGTCCCCTTTGGAAAAGAAATTAACTATAGATGCTTCCATTACCCCTGTCCCTGAAGATGTTATAATGGAGACATCATTTTCTGACTTGAATATTTTCTTCAAGTTTTCGTTACACTCCTGTAATATTTTTCTAAATGCAGGTGTTCTATGATGTATTATGTCCTTTCCAAGTATTTCAGAATACCTCTCTGGAATATTAGTTGGTCCAGGTGTTAATAATAATTTACTCATATAACTTCTCTCCTTATTATTATTTAATTTATTTAAACTGTATCCTTACAGATCAATAACAATTGATTTTATTTTAGTCATACTTTCTATACTGTATTTTATGCCCTGTACTCCTACTCCTGATCCTTTAATTCCTAGAAACGGAAAATTATCAGGACCTCTCTGAGTCTTATTATTTATCTGGACTGTTCCTACTTCGAGTTTCCCTGCAATATCAAATGCTCTGACTATATCTTTTGTAAATACTGATGTCTGTAATCCATATTCTGAACTGTTACAGATTTCTATTGCTTCATCAGTACTTTTTACCCGTATTATTGGTAGTATAGGACCAAATGGTTCTTCCCATGCTATTTGCATATCCAATGTAACCTTATCAAACACTACAGGCCATAGTAAGTTTCCTTCTCTTTTTATTGGATTTAATGCAATTGCTCCTTTTCCCCTTGCATCTTCTACTAATCTTTCAATAAAATCTGCTGATTTGTTATCAATAAGAGGTGTTATATCTGCATTATCAAAAGGATCCCCTACAGTCAATTTCTCTACCTCAGATTTTATAAGTTCTGCCAACCTATCAGCCACTTCTTCTACTACAAGAACCCTCTTGATAGCTGTACATCGCTGTCCTGAATAGCTGAATGCCCCTCCCACTATATCTTTAGCAGCTTTTTCCAAATCAGCATCTTCTGAAACAATAGCACCGTCTTTTCCGCCTAGCTCTAAAAGTATCGGTCTCATTCCTGCCAGCTCTCCTATCTTTTTACCTACTGGAGTACTTCCGGTAAAATTAACAAAATCAACCATAGGATGTGCTATTAGATAATCTCCTATTTCTGAACCTTTTCCTGTTATAGTATTTAATACTCCCGCCGGAATCCCTGCCTCATGAAAAGCCTTTACTAGCAGAAGTCCACTTAAAGCTCCCTGTGTAGGCGGTTTAAATAATACAACATTTCCTCCTATTAAAGCAGGTGCTATTTTTGAAGCAGATAGATTTACCGGATAGTTAAAAGGAGCTATTGCGAGTACCAGACCCATAGGTTCCCTTCTTACCATTGCGATTTTATTCTTACTTGTAGCTTCAAAACTCCCACCTTCAATAATTTCTCCTACTGTTCTTAATCCTTCTTCAGCTGAATATCTTATCAGGTCAGCTGTTCTCACAACTTCTCCTACAGCTGCCTTTATTCCTTTAGATACTTCCTTCGCAAGGACTTCTCCTATTAAATTCTTATCTCTTTCCAGTATATCTGCTGCCTTATAAAGGTATCTGGCCCTTTCTACTACAGCCATATTTCTCCATTTCTGTAATGCAATTTTCCCTGTTTCCATGGCAATATCTACTTCTTCTCTTGTCATTGCAGGTATA
>CAYYAV010000402.1:0-1771 GCA_964469865.1 uncultured Fusobacteriales bacterium
AATTTTGTGTAAACCTCTAAATAATATATGGTAGAATAACTATATAATATTTGGAGGTTTACACAAAATTTTTTACACACCCAGATTATATTTTCATCTCCTCTCTTGATATAGAGCCTGAAAAAATAAATAAATTTCTTAAAGTAAAATTATATAGAATTTACATAATTTATATATTTTTCTACACTTTCTTCTATTCTTTCCTTTGTTGCTTCAAATTCAGCACTGTAAAATGCAACAAATTTTTTATAATTTCCTTTGCAGTAATTTATTGTTATTTCAAATGGTACTAAAATTTCTTCTAAAGTATATTTATAATCTCCGTATCTTGAATAATTTTTTTTATTTATACCAGCTGTAACTGCTAATCCAATATTTTTATTTTCAAGTTTAGTTCCCTTTTTACCATATGCCCAACCATCAGTCCAAACATCATCGAGCCATTTTTTTAAAAGAGGAGTACAATTAAACCAGTAAATAGGAAACTGTAATATAATACTACCGTGTTTTTCTATTAATTTTTGTTCTTTTTCTATATCAATATCCCAATTAGGATAAATTTCATATAAATTATGAATAGTAAATTTATCCGGATATTTTTTTATTTCCTCAATCCATCTTTTGTTAACTTTAGAATCACTTAAGTTTGGATGTGCCGATATAATTAATGTTTTTTTCATTATTTATCTCCTTTACATTTTTTTTAAAAGTTTTTCTATCAAAGGAATTTCCAGTATACCCTCTCTATCTAAAAAATGTCCTGAAGATTTAAAAGTATACATTTTGGCTTCTAATTTTTTTGATAATTTTTTACTAAAATTTATAGGGACAATCGTATCGTTTTCAGAAGCAATTACAGATATATTTTTAGCTTTAGCTTTTATTTTATCATAATTAACTTCATTTTTAGTAAAATGTTCCAAAAATTCGAAATTAGGAATTTTTTCATCAAATCCTGAAACCAGTATAAATCCTTTGAAGTTTGGTAACTCTTTATATTCAGATAAATATTGAAGCAATGTTATAGTTCCTAAACTGTGTGCAACAAAGTAAGTATTTTCATCTATTTTATTTACAGTTTTGTCTAGCTTTTCTATCCACTTACTTAGTTTTGGTTCTGTTGGTATAGGCATTTCTGGAATATTTACTTTGTATCCGTCTTTTTCCATTGCATTTTTTAACCAAGGAAACCAGTGTTTTCGTGGACTGGCATCATAACCATGGATTACAAAGAGTCTTTTTTTCATTTTAATCATTCCTTTCATGTATGTTATTGACTTTAAAATCAGTATAATATATAATGTGAAAAAAAACAAGTACGCACATTTTGGTTAGGTACTTAACTTCAGGAGAGTATAAAATGGAAAATAAAAAAAATGATTGCATGGAAAAAAATGTTGATATAAAGAATACTGGATTCGGTTATACATTATCTTTAATTGGTGGGAAATATAAAATAATGATAATTTATAAACTTCATAAAAATCAGCCTTTTATAAGATACAATGAATTAAAAAGAAGTATTGGAAAAATTTCCTTTAAAACTCTAACCAGTACTTTAAAAGAATTAGAAAATGATGGTCTTATAATAAGAAAAGAGTATCCACAAGTCCCGCCAAAAGTAGAGTACAGTCTTTCAGAAAAAGGAAAAACTTTAATTCCTATTTTAGATTTAATGTGTCAATGGGGAGAAAAAAACTTAATATAAAAAGCTAGCATAGATAACAAAGATTATCAAACTTTTTTCACCCCCACACTTGACATAGAGCCT
>CAYYAV010000403.1:0-1767 GCA_964469865.1 uncultured Fusobacteriales bacterium
TCCTTTCTTATTACAAAATCATTTCTAACCTGTTTTTCATGAAATAATTTAATATTGTCGTGTGAATATTTTATTACTTCCAATAATTCCTTATCAATAATATCAAATGCTTCCTGAATTTCTTTTTCTGTAACTTCCAGACTTTCAAGTTTCACACCGTCAAACTTTTCAGTATATTCTATTAAAGCCTCATCTCCACGTATTTTTACATCTTTTAAGATATTTTCTACTGTTTCGTTTACATCATCGTACGAAAACTGGCTTCTAGCCAATTCTTTTTCCAAATCCATATCTTTTGAATATCTTATTTTTCTTATCATACCTTTTCTCCTATCTTTATTTTATAGCTCATTCCTGATTTTTCTGATCATATCTTCTATTTCACTGTTCTTAAACCTGTAACTTGACTTATTTACTATAAGCCTTGCACTTATATCCCCTATTTCTCTGATTATCTTCAAATTATTTTCTTTAAGGGTAGTCCCTGTTTCTACAATATCTACAATAACATCGGATAACCCCAGTATAGGCGCTATTTCTATGGAACCGTTAAGCTTTATAAGCTCTACATCCCTGTTTATGGAATTAAAATAATTCCTCGATACATTAAAATATTTCGTTGCTATAATAAGTGACCTATCCACATCTTCCTTAAATCCTACAGGACCTGCTATGGCAAATCTGCATTTTCCAAATCCCAGATCCATAAGTTCATATACATCAGGCTCATTTTCCATCAGAATATCCCTTCCCACTACTCCGATATCAGCACTTCCTCTTTCCACATATACAGCTACATCAGAAGGCTTTACAAGTAAAAATCTTATTCCTTTATCCTTATTCTCAAAAATAAGTTTCCTATTGTCACTCTTTATTTCATCACATTCATAGCCTATTTTTTCAAACAGTTCATAAACTTTATTTCCCAGTCTTCCTTTAGGAAGAGCAATATTCAGCATCTGTACTCCTTTCCAGTTTAAGGTTAAAATACACCCTTTTCCCCATAATCCATTTTATATCTGAATAATGATTATTCTATCAATATGCCGTCCTTAAACATATATCGCTTATCAAAATTAAATAGTTCTACATTTTCGTCATTTATATTCTTATAGTGCTCTGCCCTTACCCTGTAATCTTTTTCTATAAAATCATCTATTATTTCAGACAGTTTCCCATAATCACTGTCATCATAGACTAGAAGTATTTCAAAGTCCTTCTTTTCTTCACCTTTATAATACCCTTTAAGATTATCAGTAAGTATGGCAAATCCTATCGCTCCATTATCTACTCCAAATTTTTCAAAAAGCCTGTCATATCGCCCTCCGGTCAATATCATATTTGGAAGTCCTTTAATAAAGCCTTGTATTATAATTCCATTATAATAGTTAAGGTTCTTTACAATAGAAAAATCAAATATTATTTTTGAGCCTTCATGAAATTTTCTAAGCAGTTTATAAAGATTTTCCAGCTCTTCCAGTATTTTCTCCATTTTTTCATTGACAGTATATCCAGACAGCCTGTCTTTTATATATTCTAAATCTCCCGACAGTTCAGGTAATACACATATAAGTTCCTTTACATTGCTTCCAATATTTATATTTTCCAGTATTTTCCTTATATCATGACTATTCTTACTCTCTATGTATTTAAGGAGTTCTTCCTGAACTTCGTACTCCAGATTAAGATTTTCAAATATGGAAGAAGCAAAGCCTACATGAGATAAAACTGTAATACATTCACTGTTTATTATCTGAAGACTTTTTA
>CAYYAV010000404.1:0-1765 GCA_964469865.1 uncultured Fusobacteriales bacterium
TTTCTCATCATTATTCTCATTATCAATATTTCTGGCACTTTCTATTGCTTTTTCATTAAATACATTAGAAAAAGCTCCTATTTTATCTTCTGTTTTCTCAATCCTGTCCAAAAAAGATTTTGTAACTTCTTCGGAAGTAATTTCTTTATTCTGTATCATTTTAGCGAGTTCTGTTGCTGTCAATTTATAGATTTCCATCTTTCCTCCATTTTTTATTTTTTAACCATATAGTAAATTTTACTCGTATTAATATAAAAATATTTAAAAATTAAAATAATTTATATAAAATGAGTTTATATTTATTTTAATAAATCATCTATTGTTATATCTGTATAATCCTGTATAATACGTGAAATTTTTTTAAATTCTGATAATTTTTCATTATCTAAGATAGAAGAAATTACAAAAATTTTTCCGGCACTGGCTTTTTCCGCCGCTTTCAATCCTAATACCGCATCTTCAAAAATAGCACATTCTTCAATATTCATATTTATTTTTTCTGCCGCTTTTAAAAACACATCCGGTTCAGGTTTACCCTTAAAGCTTCCATCAGTATAGACAACTTTACTCATATCAAACCACTTATCTAAATTTAAATGTTCAAAATAAAATTCTATATTTTTTAAAGGGGCTCCTGTTGCTATTGTTATCGGTATTTTATTCTCTTTTAGTCTATCTAGAAGTTCCGGTAGCCCTTTTACTAATCTTAAATTTTCTTTATCCACCAGACACATATTTCTATACAAACTTTCCTTTTCTTCTTCCAATTTTTCTACTTCTTCATTTGAAAAATTTCTATTAAAAAAATATGTTAGCACATCTTTATTATTTCCCCCATGTATATGTTCTGCAATTTCTTCATTTGAAATCTCTTTATTTAGTTTATTTTTAATAAAAACTTTCCATGCTTTTTCCTGAAGTTCACTGTCAAAAAGCATTGTTCCATTAAAATCAAATAAAATACCTTTTATTTTCATAATTCCCTCCATACCGATCATACAAAACTTAAGAATCTAAGAAATATTAATTATCCGCATTTTCTCCAACAACTTTCGGAACAATAATAAATTCTTCATCGCTATTTGGTGCATTTTTCAATATTTCCTTTTTTATTTCTGCATTTTTTATATCGTCTTTTCTCAATTTATCCTTTAAATCCAAGACATTAAACAAAGGGGCAACATCATTTGTATCAACTCCGTTTAACTCTTCCATGTAATCAAATATTTTATTTAAATCTACTCTAAATTTTTCAATTTCACTTTCAGAAAATTCCAGTTTTGAAAGTGTAGCTATTTTTAATACATCTTCTCTAGTTAGCATTTTTCCTCCATTCCGCAATATTTTCTTTGATTTACAATTTTTTTATTTTCATAATATCCATTCAACATTTGGATCTTACAGTACTACATTATAACTTTTTTTGAATTTTTTCTTCATATTGCTTCATTATCTTATTTACTTCCGATTATACTTTTCTAATCCTGACATATTCCAATATCTCATTAAAATTATCAAATTCAAAAAAATCTATATTATTTTCCTCACAGAACTTTATCGCCCTTGTACCTTTTCTTATAAATGAAAAATCTGCTACTTCTATAGCTCTATAGTCAGAAGGTCCATCTCCGATAAAATACACCCTGTATCCCTGTCTTTGATAATTTTCAACAGCTTCTTTCTTATCTACGCCATAATACTCCTCTTTATCTAAAAAAGGATTAGTAACAGTTATTAGATCGGAAGAGCACACGTCTGAACTCCA
>CAYYAV010000405.1:0-1757 GCA_964469865.1 uncultured Fusobacteriales bacterium
TACAGGAAACTATCAATCCAGAATTTATTAGAGGGAAATATGAAAATAATAAAATTTTGGTTATCTGCAATACAGTAAAGAAAGCAAAGGAGATATATGAAAACTTAAAAAGAATGGATATAGAAGCAGGCGAAATTAATCTAATCCACAGTAGGTTCATACGGAAAGACAGAGGAAGAAAGGAGAAGGAGATATCAGAATTTGCGGATCCGAAAAGATTTAAAGAGAATATAAAAGCAGAAAGAAGTAAAAGGAAATATCCTGAAAATGGGATATGGATCGGGACACAAGTATTAGAGGCTTCATTGGATCTGGATTTTGATGTCCTGATTACTGAGCTGTCGGATTTGAACGGATTATTTCAGAGAATGGGAAGATGTTATAGAAATAGGGAAATTACAGATGAAAAATATAACTGTTATGTCTTTGTAGAAGAATGTTCTGGAATATCTGGGAAAAGACCTGTCATTGATGAAGAAATTCATAAAAAATCTAGGGAAGTTCTTATAAATATAGATGGTATCCTGTCAGAATCTGAAAAACTGGAACTGATTGATAAGGTCTATTCATATGAAAGCCTGAAAGGTACAAACTATTTCAAGGAAGTGAAGGATAATATACACAGCTTAAAATATTATATAGTAGAGTATGAAAAAAACAAAGCTGAAGTCCAGAAGATATTCAGGAATATAGCTTCATATGATGTCATACCAAGGACAGTATATGAGGAAAATCAGGAGGAAATTGATAAAAATATTGAGATATTAGAAAAAGAATATGGGAAAATGGATAGACAGGAAAAGAAAGCTCTGAGATTTGAGAAAATAAAAGCAAGAGGAGTAATAAACCAGTTTAAAGTCTCAATTCCAGAATACGAATATAATAATCTGCGTTCTAGCATAAGAAATGAAATTGAAACAAGACAGATTGGTAAATATGAGGAATTAATAATTGTAAATTGTGAATATTCCTATGAAAAAGGGATTGAATTTATAAAAAAAGAAAGGAATTTTGACGAAGATAATATGTTTTAGGAATGAATCTAGAAAAGAGATATATTTCTAAACATTAAATTTATATGTATTATGAGGTGAGGTAATATGAGGGTAAGCGGATTAATGATAAATTACTATTTTGTCTGTAAGAGGAAATTATGGTGCTTAGCTAAAAATATTAATTTCGAGGAAACAAATGAGAATGTCCAATTGGGAAAATTAATTGATGAGAACAGTTATTCTTATGAAACTAGGCAAATTATGATTGAAAATACTGTAAATATTGATTTTATCAGAAAATGGAAAGTAGTGCATGAAGTAAAAAAAAGTAAGGCTATTGAAGAATCGGCAATATGGCAGGTAAAATACTATATATATTTTTTAAAAAAACGTGGAATTGATATTGAGAAAGGAATTATTGATTATCCTGAAATAAAAGAAAGGAAGGAAATTTTATTTTCCAATGAAGATGAAAGAAAGATTGAAGAAATTTTACTTGAAATAGAAAAGATTTGCAGTAGTGAAAAAGCACCTAAAGTAATTAATGAAAAAATTTGTAAAAAGTGTTCTTATTATGAATTTTGTTATATCTAGTATATAAATTAGACTAAAGAGGTGAAGAAAAATGTCCGAAAGTTATTTTATTTTTTCAAATGGAGAAATGAAAAGAAAAGATAATGTAGTGAGGATAACAGCTTCAGATGGAAGGACAAAAGATCTGAAAATCGAAATGACTCGGGATATTTACCTGTTTGGAGAAAT
>CAYYAV010000406.1:0-1754 GCA_964469865.1 uncultured Fusobacteriales bacterium
ATCCATTTGGAGGAAAATTCAATATAACCCATTATTCAAGAGAGATAAAAGAAGATTATGAAATGGTATCTAAAGAAGAATTAGAAGAAAAAAACATTGAAGTTGCTATAGCAGGAAGAATAATGACAAAAAGGGGTAAAGGTAAAGCTGGCTTTATGCATATTCAAGATAATGATGGCCAAATTCAAGTATATTTAAAACAAGATATTATGACAGACCTAGACTACAATCTTTATGATATATGTGATATAGGAGATATTGTAGGTATTAATGGCACTATTTTCAAAACTAATACAGGAGAAATAAGTGTAAGAGCAAAATCTTATACTCATTTAACTAAAGCATTAAAGCCTCTTCCTGAAAAATTTCATGGTATTTCTGATGAAGATACGAAATTAAGGAAAAGATACTTAGACATTATAACAAACCGAGAAGTAAAAGAACTATTTTATAAAAAACAATTATTCTGGAGTACTATTCGTTACTACTTAATTGAAAATGGTTTCTTAGAAGTTGAAACTCCTATCCTAGAATCATCTTCAGGGGGTGCCGCAGCTACTCCATTTGCTACTCACCATAATGCTCTTGATATAGATGTGTTCTTAAGAATTTCAATGGGCGAACTATGGCAAAAGAAACTTTTAGTAGCTGGTTACGATAGAACTTTTGAAATAGGTAGGCAATTTAGAAATGAAGGTATGAGTAATGAACATTTACAAGACTATACTCAAATGGAATTTTATTGGGCCTATGCTGATTTTAAAATGGGTATGGATTTCTGTAAAGAAATGTATAGAAAAGTTACAAAAGCAGTTATGGGAAGTTCAAAATTCACTAGCCGTGGATTTGAAATTGATATGGATTCAGAATGGAAAATATATGATTTTGAAACAATAATCGAAGAAAAAATGGGAATTAATATCTTTAAAGCAACTGAAAAAGATATCATATATAAGCTTAAAGAAATTGGAATTGAATTTGATGAAAATATAGGATATTGGAGATTAGTTGACGTACTGTGGAAGGCTGTAAGAAAAGATTTAGCAGGTCCTGGATTTTTGGTAGGACAACCAGTTCAATTAAATCCACTTCCTAAACGTCTAGATGATGATCCAAGAAAAGTTGCTCAAATGCAAATAATTTTGGCTGGTTCAGAAATGGGAAATGGTTATACAGAACTTAATAATCCTTTAGACTTGGAAGAAAGATTTAAAGAACAACGCGAAATGAGTGAAGCTGGTGATACGGAAGCTCATGAGCATGATGAAACATTTATAGAAGCACTAAGATACGGTATGGCACCTGCTTTTGGATTTGGAGTTTCTGAAAGATTGTTTTCTGTAATGATGGATAGACCAATTAGAGAATGTGTATTTTTCCCTCTAATGAAACCAAGAAGTTAAGATTATAGTTTTTCTCATTAAATAGAGAAAATAAAAATTTTATATTTCTAAATAAAAATGCTACTCTCTTAGTTTTTCTAGAAAGTAGCATTTCATTGTTTATTTCATTTCAATTATAATTCTTTTAATAGTATTTTTTCTATCTCAGCTATATATAAAGTATGATAATCTTCTTCAGGATAGTGTTTTTTCCTCATATCTATATCTATAAAATTTTCACGCGTCATGACCTATAAGGCGAAACGTGCTCTCATTTAAATCTATGGGTTTAATCTCTTTATAGTTCATCATGTCATCAGCTCCTGCTTTAAAATAAGACTAGTTAATTTTATAGTTTACTATTTTTAAAGT
>CAYYAV010000407.1:0-1750 GCA_964469865.1 uncultured Fusobacteriales bacterium
TTGTTTTGTAACTATATCTGGATTCTCTAGTACTTCATTTATAATATTTAGGGTAATTTCCGGGTGTTTTATTATTATGTGTCTATAAAACTGTTCTTTTTTCATTATGATTTTCTGATGTAATTTAGCCTTAAATTCATATATTTCAATTTTTTTGCCTGTCTTTGTATATCTTATTTTTTCAATCATTTCTTCTCCAGTTTATTTTGATTATAATTATCGGACTTTCGTATTACTGTTGGAAGATTAATCCTATATTTAATTACTATCAGCCTTGTAATTAAACTTATTCCAAATAGTATTACTGTAACATTTATCTTTGGGAGTTCTAACTCTGTTATCAGTATATGATACACTATTCCTATAGCAAATGCTAGGAAGGCATAAATATCTTCTTTCAATACAATTGGTATCTCATTTACCAGAAGATCTCTTATAATTCCACCACCTACTCCTGTAAGTGCTGCCAGTATTCCTGTTGTTATTATATTCATTTCAAGATTAACACTTTTTTCTGCTCCAATTATTGCAAATATTGAAAGCCCTATAGAATCTGAAATTAAATTAATGATATTAAGTATTTTATATATTTTTTTCTTTTTTATATTTGATATTTTTATGTTCTTCCTAATTTTAGATGTAAATATGAATATTATTCCAGCAGTAAATATTGAAAGATACAGACTCTCAGGATTTACTAATGCATCAGGGATCTCATTTACCAGAAGATCCCTTATAATCCCTCCTCCACATGCAGTTATTATTGCAAGCAGTGTCAGTCCAAGTACATCAAGCCTGTGCCTTATTCCTTTTAATACTCCTGAAATGGCAAAAGCAATTGTTCCTAAATAGTTACAAAATAATAAAAAGATAGCATAATTCATTCCAAGCTCCTTGTAGTTTTTATTCTATTATTTTAAGTTATTTAATTTAGTATAGTTCCTGTATTAACTGCTGGGGTATACCAGTTTTTAATTTCCATAAAATTGTCATAGGCTTATCTCCGTAACTACTGTAATAATCTGCTGTTCCCAAATATATGAATGGATTTGTCCTGTTGTTTATAAAGGCAAATTTTCTAATAAATATGTGAACTTTTATTCCTTTTTCATTATGCTTTATGAACATTTGTCCTACTGATGAATCATGAAAAGTTTTTGGCTGGCTTATCCATTGGATTATTTTATCAGAATGCAGAGAGTTGTCATATTTTAAATTTTCCTGAATTATATGTGACTTGTCATTAGTTATAAACAAGCATATATCAGTTTCAGTATTAGCATAACCTGCTCTCCAGCTTCCTTTTGGTACTTTAGAATCAAGAAGTATCTGAAGTTCTGTCCTCATATATTCCTTATAAGTTATCAGTATATTATTATTAAATTCTTCAAGATTATTTTTTTTAAATTCATTTAATCCTAATATCAGTAATTCCTTTATTCTTGTTAAAAAATGTGTGTTCCCTCTATAAAACATCTCCTGATATTTATTTGTCAGCCTATATCCATAAACTGTATTTTTTAAAATAGAATCTTCTATTAGTTCATTAAAAATTCTATTTATAAGAAATGTTTTACAGAATTTATATTTTCTATTTACATATTTATCATATTCCTTAATAAGAATTTCTTTAGTCAGATATTGTATTTCAAAATTAGAATTTTTTTGACCTTCAAAATTCCATTCTAATAACTTTTTTATGATTAAGTAAGTAAAGGGTTCAGATAAGGTCAATTTTTTTTCCATATAA
>CAYYAV010000408.1:0-1743 GCA_964469865.1 uncultured Fusobacteriales bacterium
GCCGACATCTACACAGGGGAAGACACTCTTTCCCTACAGGACGCTCTTCCGATCTATCTATCTTATGTGCTGCTGGTTCATCTGGAAAAAATATATCAAATTCTGCAAACAGGGCACAGAATAATACCACTGCTAAAACATTAACAAAAGAAAAATGCCTGAAATTAAAAAACAGCAAAATCTATCAGACAAATGTAACAGAGGCTGTCTGGGTTGAAGCAGGTGATTTACCTCAAGACCGGAATGCCCGTTTAAGCGGTGCAAGTTCAAAGCCTGTTCAAGCCCCTGCACACTGTATTTTAAAAGGTGATATTGAAAAAAGAATAGGAGTAAATAACAAAGAGTATTCAATAAATTTTGAGCTAAGATTGCCGGAAAACTGGAACAATAAGTTTTTATTCCAGGGTGGAGGAGGTTTAAATGGAGTTGTTTCCCCGGCTGTTGGAAAAACTCCATTTCGTGCTTCATCTGCAAGTCCTGCATTAACTCGTGGATACGCAGTAGTTTCAAATGACAGTGGACATGTCGGAAATTCTCCTGATTTTGCTGAAGACCAGCAGGCAAGATTGAATTATGCTTTTGCTTCTACCGGAAAAGTAACGAATGTTGCAAAGCAGCTAATAGACATAGCTTACGGTAATTTGCCAAAACACAGTTATTTTATGGGATGTTCAAATGGAGGACGTGAAGCAATGCAGGCTGCAATGCGTTATCCAAATGAGTTTGACGGTATTGTTGCCGGAAATCCAGGATTTAGGCTGACCTATGCTGCAGTCGGTGAAGCATGGGATAACCAGCAATTTATGAAATATGCTCCTACTAATGAAAAAGGAGAGAAAATCGTTGCCAATGCTCTGACACAGGAAGATTTGGATATACTTGTTGCCGGAATTGTTAAAAGATGTGATGATAAGGATGGTTTGAAGGATGGTATTATAAATGCTTGGGAAAAATGTGATTTTAAACCTGAAATGGTACAGGATAAATTAGGAAAAGATAAGGTTGCACTATTAAATGCTATCTTTGGCGGTGCTAAGAACAGTAAAGGTGAAAATGTCTATAGTTCATGGCCTTATGATGCAGGGTTAAATTCAGCAGGTTGGCGTATGTGGAAACACGGTACATCACAAACAGGAACACCGAATTCTATTAATTTTATGATGGGTGTAGGTAGTTTGACAGGATATTTCATGACACCAAGAGTTCCTGGTTTTGATCCTTTAAAATTTAACTTTGATACAGATGTAAAAAAAGTTTCACAAATAGCAGGAATAAATAATGCTGACAGTACAGACTTATCAACATTCAAGGCCCGTGGTGGAAAAATGATAATAATTGAAGGTGTATCTGATCCTGTTTTTTCTGCTGATGATTTACGAGATTGGTATAATCAGTTAAATAATGATATGAAAGATGTCAATACTTTTGCCCGTATGTTTATGGTTCCTGGAATGACACATTGCGGTGGAGGACCTGCCATGGAAGATTTTGATCCGTTAACGGCTTTGGAAATGTGGACAGAAAAAGGAATTGCACCTGATTCTATAATTGCAAAAGCTGGACCTGAGTACCCTAATAAAGATGCTGAACAGCCTTTATGCCCTTATCCGAAAGTTGCAACTTATATTGGCGGTAATAAGAATAAGGAAAGCAGTTTTAAATGTAAATAATATGAAGACTTGAATTTATGAAAATATAATTATAATTATGAAGATGCCATTTCAATAATAAACTGATGATATA
>CAYYAV010000409.1:0-1735 GCA_964469865.1 uncultured Fusobacteriales bacterium
TTTTATCTGAGCTATATCATCAACAGTAGTTATTAACATAGCCTGTATTTCCTTAAATTCATGTACCAAAGCTTCTATATCCTTATTTGTAATTTTATTTACATTCCTTAAGAGTCTATACCCTCTTGATTTTATGATTTCATCAAAACTTATATCCTTCAAGTCATATCCTAAAATAGACGCAATTTTTTCATCATCCAGCAATTCTTCTTTAGATAGTTCACTTATTTTATCCTTTATTCTTTCTGCATTATCATTATTTATCTTATAATCCTTTATTAAATCTTTGAAGCCTTCTTTCTGATTCAGCATTATTTCCTGATACTGGATAGTTACAAGCCTTCCATCAGTTCCTAGCTCCGCAGAATATTCTATTACTTCATCAGACATCTTAAATAACAGTCCGTACATCCTTATTATTTCTACAACATCATAAAGGGTCACCATTCCATCAAATTCTGAAATAGAAAGATTAATCAGACTTGTATATATAGCTCCTGAATATTTTTCCAGTGCCATTATCGCCTGAGAGGCTTTAGAAAGCAGATCTCCTATATCATGTAATATATACCTGAATGCATCCTTATATACAGTTATTTTGTTTCTTCTTTCTGAAACGGCAATAACCAGATGATTTTTCTGCTGGGCAATTCTATGAGCCGACTGATGCCTAGTTCCGCTTTCATCTGTCTTAATATTAAAATCGGGCTGCATCTGTATATTTGCACCATGAATAGTCTTTATATCGTCTGAAATTATTATGGCTCCATCCATTTTTGACAGTTCATACACTTTCTGTGGAGTATATGGGGTATTCAATTCAAATCCTCCTCCTATAACATCCGACAGTTCCTTAGGATTTCCAAGGACTATCAATGCACCAAGTGAAGCCTCCTGTATCCTATCTATGGCTGATCTCAGTGGAGTTCCAGGAGCGATTATTGTGAATATATCTTCTAAATATTCTTTTTTAGAATTTTTTTTTGTCTTTTTTGCCATTATTTTATCCTTTCAACTAACTCACTTATATTACTTATATAATTCAGTTTTATTTTAAATTTTTCCTTTTCCAGATCAGTTTTATTGCTCATTGGAAGATAGACACCTGAAAATCCAAGTTTTTCAAGTTCATTTACCCTATTTTTTATAAATGATACCTTTCTTACTTCTCCTCTTAATCCCAATTCTCCTATTGCAGCTATCTTTTGACTGACAGGGGTTCTGTTTATAGAGGAAATAAGGGAAAAAATTACCGCAAGATCTGAACTTCTATCATTTAATTCTATCCCACCCGGTATATTTATGTATATATCCTTGGAATTTACATCTACCTGAAGATGTTTGGACAATACTGCACCCAGTATTTCTAGCCTGTTTCTGTCATAACCCTCCACTGTCCTTCTTGGCATTCCAAAATTTGGAGTTCCTAGAAGAGACTGAATTTCATATAGGAATACTCTGCTACCTTCAAAAATAGGAGTTATTATACTTCCTATATTTTTTTCATCCCTATCGCTTATAAAAAATTCTGAAGGATTTTTTACTTCACTTATTCCATCTTCCTTTATATCAAATATTGAAATTTCATTAGTAGAACCATATCTGTTTTTTATAGATCTTATTATCCTGTAATAACTGTTTTCTTCCCCTTCTATCTGAAGAACTGCATCAACCATATGTTCAAGAAGTTTAGGTCCTGCCAGCTTTCCATCTTTGGTTACATGTCCTAATATAT
>CAYYAV010000410.1:0-1717 GCA_964469865.1 uncultured Fusobacteriales bacterium
TATTCCTTTCAGCACATCCAGTTCTCCAAACTCTTTTACTAAAATTTATATCCTAATAATTTGCTTTCAACTTCCCTTCCAGTATTTTACTTAACAAGGAGAATATCTTAACGCTCACATAATAGACAATACCTGTAAATAATATAGGTTTCGGACTATAATATGTAGCCTGTAAGCTTTTACTGTTCATTGTTATATCCATGACACTTATATACCCCACTATGGAAGTTTCCTTAAATAATGTAATAAATTCATTTACTAGTGCCGGTAATATATTTTTTATGGCTTGTGGAAGTACGATTTCATTCATCGCCATACTGTACGGCATTCCTATTGCCCTAGCTGCTTCCATCTGTCCCTTATCTATACTTTCTATTCCAGATCTTACTATTTCGGCTACATAAGCGGCACTGTTAAGCCCAAGTGTTATCACTGCAACATAAAAATTATTTGACCATGCGGCAAATACAACTACTGAAAAAATTAGAAGCTGAAGAACCATCGGAGTTCCTCTCATAATATCTATATACTCGTCTATTATGATTTCTACTATTCTTACTTTTTGGAATCTTAAATATGCCAAAAAAGTTCCGAGTGTTATTCCGATTATCCCTCCACCCAGTGTAAGACCCAATGTCACACCATAACTATGGATGTATAATTCCCATTCCTTTCCTGTAATTTCTCTCGGAAAGGCAAAATAAGCGACTATACCTACAGATAATATAAAAATCAAAGTTTTAGATATTATTCTTATTTTTGCCAACCCTTTTTCTCTATTCATCTATTACTCCTTTCTTGACATTCAATAACATACTACTTAATATACCTAATATTATAACTAATTTTTACTATTATTTCAAATAAAAAAAAATACATTATATTAATACTTTTATTTATTCTGTAAATATGTTTTGAAATTTAAAAACCGGTTTTATAAACCTATTCTGGAATTTTAATTCCTGAAATTTATTTAAGTCAATAAAACCGGTATTGAAATTATTTATATTTGTATCCTTTATTATTTTATAGAACCTGTCCTTCTCCATTTCTGTAATACTTTCAACGCAGCCGCTCTTTTCTTTTTGGCTTCCAGCTCGGCTTTTTTTGCTTCTGCAGCTTTTTCATCATTATATACAGATTCTGTTATTGTAGTTTCTACTTCTGTAACATCCTGTTTAATCTCAGGCTTTACAGACTCTTTCTGAACTCTTGCTTCTTCCCTTGCCTTTTTCCTATTTTCTTTTTCTTCAGCAACGCTATTCTGTTTTTCAGTTTTGATTCTTTCTTTTTCCTCTTCTGCCAATCTCTTCTGTTCGGCTATCTTAGCTTCTCTTGCAGCTTTTTCTTCTTCTTTTTTCTTAAGCTTTGCAAGCCTTTCTTCTTCTTTCTTGGCATTCAGTTCATTCTTCTGCTGTCTATAGTAATCTTCCCTTGCCTTTCTTAATACTTCATTAGGATTTGCAGCTGTCAATTGAATTCCTATTGCTAAAACCAATCCTATTAATAATAATTTCTTCCTATTTTTCATAATATTATGCCTCCTAAGTTTTATTCAATAGAAGTTTTTCCTTCCACTCCCTAGATATTAAACAGAATAATAATTACTTAGTAACATTATATTATTTCTTCCTTTATTAGTTCTTCTTATTCTATATGATTTCTCTTTGGTAGATTTTTACTGCCTGCTGTCTTATTTATTCAAAAACTTCAGTAG
>CAYYAV010000411.1:0-1715 GCA_964469865.1 uncultured Fusobacteriales bacterium
TAAGAGAGGGTGGAAGGACAGTAGCTTCTGGAGTCGTTGCTACTATAACTAAGTAGTAAAATTATTTGAAATGGAATAGATCAGATTTAAAATCTTCTTTCAGAGGAAAACTGGAAGAAGATTTTTTATGAAGAAAAATCTGAAAAAAACTTATTAAGGGCTTGCAAAGTTTTAAATTTGAGGCATAATGTATAGAACGGAATATAATAAAGAGTGTTTTTAAAAAATATTCGGAAAAGCTTATTTTAACTGATATTAATGAAATAAAAATATTGATTTTTTGAAAAAAGCTTAAAAAAAGCTTTACAAAAACTTTTTATTATGTTAGAATGTTTATAGGTTGTTAGAAAAATTATTTTAAAATGAGAATTTTAGGAGGAAAAGTTATGAAAAAAGTGTTAGGATTATTAGCATTAACAGTAGCAGTATCTGGCGTTGCATCAGCTGATCAAGACGTTCTTCAAAATATCGAGTTAAATACTGAATTAAGACAAGGATGGATGGATTTAGACGGAGATAATGCAAATGCAATAGGAAATGCCGGATTTAAGAAAGCAAATAAAACTAGATTAAGATGGAGAAATGTAGTTACTGGAGAATTAAAGCTAGTAGACGAATGGGATTTAAATGCTAAATTTAAAGTTCAGAATGACCAGGATAAATGGTATTCTGATGGTAAATTAGGAGCTGGAAGAGGTGAAGAGTGGGAAACTAATTTTGAATTAAGTAAACCTATGACTTTCGGTTCTTTAGAAACAGAAACAGCTTTAGGATGGACTCATAAATCTTATAGATTAGGAACAGAAAATACAGCAAAAACTACTATTGGAACTTCAAATGAAATTTACTTCGGACCTAAGTTTTCATTAAATCTGTTCGGACAAGATATTTCTACAAAATTACAGGCTGTATACTTCACTGCGAACGGTACAAAATCTGGTGACTATATGTATGGTGGAGGAGCATTTGAAAGAGGAAAGACTGAAGGTTGGGGATTCAATAACCAATTTGCAACTTCAGGAGATATCATAGACGCTGGATTTGGTAAACTTGGATATTATATTGAATTAAATAATAACTTCAGGGATCCAAGAGGAAAACTGGCTGCAACTGGTGAAGAAGCTAAATCAAGCGTATATTTAGACTATATAACAGGATTAACTTATACTACACCTTCATTTGCAGGATTCTATGGTCAAGTTAATCTGGAAAATGAATGGGAAAAGTATACAGGAAGAACAGGATATTTAAATGGCTTCTCATTATGGACAAATGTAGGATATAAAACTTCATTTGATACTGCAGTAGGAGAAATTACAGTTAATCCTTTTGTAAAATATAGACCTTTACATAGGGAAACTTTAAAAGATAGAAACGATCCTGATTTAGCAGATTATGGCTACAAGAGAACAGTAGAAACTAATGAAGTTAGAGCTGGAGTATCTGTTGGATTAACAGTTAAATAATTATAGAACAAATATATAAAGAGACACAAATGTGTCTCTTTTTCACATTTATATTAGAACTACAGAATGGAATGTAAAAAAACTGTATAAAGTTACAAAAAATAGTTGACATTTAATCTGAAATAATGTAAAATGATTTTTGTCAATGTAAGTTTTGTTTCAATTTAAATATCAACAGCAAAATTGGAATATTGGATATGCGGGAGTAACTCAGTTGGTAGAGTGTCAGCCTTCCAAGCTGAATGTCGC
>CAYYAV010000412.1:0-1714 GCA_964469865.1 uncultured Fusobacteriales bacterium
CATCACCGAAAACCACTATGACCACGTTCATGTATCCTTTAATCCCTAAGATAAGATTTGAGAAAACAACCACCCCGTCTGATGATTGGGGTGGTTTTGTGATAAAATATGATAAGCTAAACTTAGTGTGATTTATTTGGAGAATATATTATGGCGAAGAAAAAAAGAAGATACAAATGTGTATTATGTCAGCATTTTTTTAAGAAAAATGAAATGAGTGCAGAGCACTATCCTGCTAAAAGTGTAGGGAACAATGATATTATAGCTTTAGATTTTCTAAAGATGGTGGAAACAATACAGTCACCTGAAATACATAAGGAAATAAAAAACAGGGTCAGTAGAGGAGAAAAATATAGTGATGTAGCTGGAGAAATTTTTGATAGAGATTTAGCTATAGATTTATACCCTAAAGGGCGGACGATAGATTCTTTATGTAGGAATTGTAATACATTTTTAGGTAAATATGATGAGAGTTATCAAAAGTTTTTCCATTTATCTGGCGAGCCAGATAAGATAAAAGGATTTCAACAAAAAACAAAAATACAAGTCATAAAGGCTATATATGGAAAGTTTCTATCTTTACCGGAAGCACGAAAGGAAAAATTTGATTTTATAGATTTTGTTAGAAGCAGTGAACTAGAAAAATATGGGGGGATTTGGAATCTTTATTTAGTAAAGCGTAATCATACAACTGATTTAATAGGATTAGGAGATATTAGTACAGGTAAGCTTGAATTTGATGAAGGGGTAGTCTATGAATTATCTGATGAAAAATTTATTTATAATTTGATGAATTTTCAAAAACATGAATGTTTCAAAATGACTAATATTTTTGATATTTTGAATAAGAACTATGAGCTAATCGGAGGTGTAGAAGATGATGGAGGATATCATGGACAATTACAAATCAGCAATATGTTTAGTCAAATGATAGATGAAGATGCGTTATAAACTATATTGGTCACAGGAATAAATAGGAACAAAAATTTGATTTAAAAAAGTTATTGCAAAAGATTTTAATAGGAGTTACCAACAATTTTATTGATATCAACGATTATTAAAATAAAAGGTATAAATTGATAGAAAAATTTATAGACATCACTATTGTTTATAAGAGGCGAGTGAGCTTATATGGAGCGGAAAATTATATTTTAGGGGGTAACTTTAAGCGATTTCTAAAAGAAAATGGATTCTTTAATGATGATAGTATTCTCGTTGGGATTGCACGGGATAATTCTTCAGAAATAGAACCAGAAGATTGTTGATATAATGTTGGGTTAATTGTAAACGGTGAAGAAGTAGCCTGTGAATATCCGCGTAGGCTGTTTGATAATGGGGATTATCTCATTATAGAAGTTAAAAATATTGTAGAGGCAGTTAGTCAACTCTGGCAAAAATTACCAAACCATGTAGTGGATTACGAGTTGGATCCAGAGCGACCAATTATCGATACTGTATCAAAATTAAATCAAGGATATTGTGAATTTTGCATACCAGTGCGAATATTAGAATACACCATCTCCGTCACTAGTTTTTTAGAATAGCAGAGTACTCCAGAAATGTTGGAGTGTTTTTTCTCTCAAATTCCGAATAAATATAGCAATTTTTGACAAAAGAAGGGGAATGTTTTACAATGAGAATACAAAGTATTCACGAGGTAAAAATATGGCAACAATGACTTTGCGCATCAATGACCAAGATGGGGAATTGATAA
>CAYYAV010000413.1:0-1708 GCA_964469865.1 uncultured Fusobacteriales bacterium
ACAGCAGAAATCATCAGCCAAGAAGGAAATAAATACACAATAAAAGCCGAGTCATATGGTGAGGGTATATATATGTGGTTAGGGGCTCAGGGGGATAAGGTCAAGATATTACCAAAATAACAAAATTATCAAAATAACAAAATTATCAAAATAATAAAAATATCAAAATAATAAAATTATAACTGCTTAAACCATATCAAAACTAGGAGGTCTGTATGAATTCAAATGTACTAACTGCAATAGCAAACCTATCTGATGAACTAAACATTGAACTTGCCAGTTCT
This sequence comes from uncultured Fusobacteriales bacterium, assembly GCA_964469865.1. Lineage (GTDB taxonomy): Bacteria > Fusobacteriota > Fusobacteriia > Fusobacteriales > Leptotrichiaceae > JAGOWQ01. The sequence goes on from CAYYAV010000413.1 coordinate 285, forward strand.
CTATATCTAGGTATCAATGGATACAAAAGAGATGGAAATATGGCAAAAACAATCCTAAAAAAAATAGCTGCAAAAGGAAATCCTGAAGCACAGTATCAGCTATATACGATATTTAATTCAGAAAATCGGATTAAAGAAGCAATAAAAATGCTTTTAGAATCAGCTGAAAAAGGACATCCTAATGCCAAAACCATGCTTTTTCTAGAATACATAAATGGAAATATAAAAAATATAAGCGAAGAGCAAGCAGTAATAGCACTGATGGAAGCTGCCGATGAAGAAATTCCATTTGCACTTTATTTGCTTAGTAAAGTATATAATGAGGGAGATTTTGGAGTAGAAAAAGACTATGAAATGTCTAGAATGTACTGCAAAAAATCAGCTGATATAGGATTCCCAGCAGCCCAATATGCCCTTTACTATTACTACAAAGCAGAAGATAGAGAATTAGCAATAAAATGGTTAAAAAAAGCAGCAGAAGGTGGAGATGAAGATGCACAGTACACCCTATGGAAAGAACTATCAAATGAAGCAGCCTTTTGGTTAGATGAATCAAAAAAACAAAATAACATAGATGCGGTATACGATTTTGCAAGATTACAAGAAACAGATGTAATCATAGATAAAAACTTTGCTGAATCCATTTATACATATAAAAACCTCATATTATACGACTATAAACCTGCAGCAAATAGATTAGTAAAATATCAAGAATTAAATGAATACAATGAAGACTATGAATATATTATATCTAACCTACTTCAACATGAGGCATATGACTGCTTAGCTTCTATATGTTTTGACCAGTTAATGAAGGGAATAGGAATCGAACAAAACATCAATTATCTAGAGCAAGCAGCTAGCAAAGCTAATACAGATTCACTTTATTCATTATCAATATTCTATAACTTCGCTGACCAGATATCAGGGGCAGAAAAATATATAGATAAAGCAAAAGCATATACTTATTTACTCAAATCTGCAGAACTAGGTAACACACTAGCTCAAGAAAGTGTATTTGATGAATATTATAGGGAAACTAAGAAAATCAAAATAAGCAAAGATAAAGCACTAAAATTTCTATATGAATCTGCAAAAAAAGGAAATCCTGATGCACTAAATACCCTAGGAATAATCAATTACTATGGAAGAATAATTCCAAAGGATGAAGATAAAGCCGTAGACTGCTTCATAGAAGCAGCAGAACAAGGGTCAGCACTTGCAAACTATAACCTAGGTAGAGCATTTGAAAACGTTAACAACATAGACCAAGCAATAATGTATTATATGGAAGGACTAAGGAATAATGATCCATACTCAATGAAAAAAATAATAGAGCTATGGGAAAATGGATACTTAGAATCTATAGCTAAAGAAGACATAGACGCAATAAGAGAAGAATATAGCTCAATCCAAGTGGATGA
>CAYYAV010000414.1:0-1699 GCA_964469865.1 uncultured Fusobacteriales bacterium
CAGATTCATGTCGTGACGACAGCCCAGCGTCACATGCCGCACATGATCTGACCATCCGGCTTTCCGCGGCCACCGCACGACTCGGCAAACGCCTCGTACTCACTGCCGAACGGCGACTGAATGTAGAGCTCGTCGCAGGCGGCGTTGTCTCCGCCCTCACAGGCATCCCACAGCGCGTCCAACTCAGGGTCAGAGCCGTACGTGCCAAAGTGGAGTCCCCTAGCGTGGTGTATCGGTAGCGCGGTGGTCGTGTCGCTCACCAGGTGAGTGACGGTCATCGTGTGATCCTTCGAGTGATCTCTGACAACCGACTCGAAAGGACTGTTCACGATGACCGTCACCCCTCACGATATCGACCCTGCCCGTTTCCTGGAGGAGCACCTTGCCCAGGCGTCCCCGGACCTGTTGCGGGAGATGCTGACCACTTTCATCAATGCCCTGTTGTCCGCTGACGCCGACGCGGTCTGTGGGGCGTCCTACCGGACGGTCGCCGAGGGGCGGGTGAACCGCCGCAACGGCTACCGGCACCGGGACTTCGATACCAGGGCCGGCACGATCGATGTCGCGATCCCAAAGCTCCGGGCCGGGTCGTACTTCCCGGACTGGTTGCTGGAGCGGCGCAGGCGCGCCGAAGCCGCCCTGACCACGGTGGTCGCGACCTGCTACCTGCTCGGGGTCTCCACGAGGCGGATGAACACCCTGGTCCAAACCTTGGGGATCACCGGGCTGTCCAAGTCCCAGGTCTCCCAGATGGCCACGGAGCTGGATGAGCAGGTCACCCAGTTCCGCACCCGCCCGTTGGATGCGGGGCCGTACACGTTCCTCGCGGCGGACGCGTTGACGATGCGGGTCCGCGAGGGCGGCCGGGTCGTGAAAGTGGCCTGCCTGGTCGCGACGGGGGTCAACGTGGAGGGGTATCGGGAGATCCTCGGCCTCCAGGTGACCTCCACTGAGGACGGGGCCGGCTGGTTGAGCTTCTTCCGCGACCTGGTCGCCCGCGGCCTCACGGGCGTCAAACTGGTCACCAGTGACGCCCACCAGGGTCTGGTCGCCGCCGCAGGGGCCACGTTGCCCGGGGCAGCGTGGCAGCGATGCCGCACCCACTACGCCGCCAACCTCATGACCGTGACCCCGAAGTCCTCCTGGCCGTGGGTCAAGACCCTGCTGCACACCGTGTACGACCAACCCGACACCGCGAGTGTGCACGCCCAGTTCGACCGGGTCCTGCAGGCGTTGGAGTACAAACTCCCCGCAGTGTTCGAACATTTGGAGGGCGCCCGGGAGGAGATCCTCGCCTTCACCGCCTTCCCCAAGGCGATCTGGCGGCAGATCTGGTCCAACAACCCCAACGAGCGGTTGAACCGGGAGATCCGCCGCCGCACCGACGTCGTCGGGATCTTTCCCGACCGGAACTCCATCATCCGGCTCGTCGGGGCCGTGCTCGCCGAACAGCACGACGAATGGGCCGAACAGCGCCGCTACCTCGGACTCGACGCCCTCGCCGCCGCCCGCCGCGTCGGAGAACCGCAGACTCCCGAGGAGGTGGTGGCCCACCCCGAACTACCAGCCCTGACCGCCTGACCCAACAACCGAAGGATCACCAACCGATACACCACCCCCGCGGACTTGACCCTTCACGACTTCCCGACCGCAGTGCGCGTCGGAGCGTGGTGTCGGGAACTGTGCCCGAACGCCGACA
>CAYYAV010000415.1:0-1699 GCA_964469865.1 uncultured Fusobacteriales bacterium
TACAGTTTACAATTAATCATTCTTAGGAGGAATATGATTTGAAGAGCAAAGCCTTTATTTCAATTTTTATAGGTATTTTGATTTTACTTATACTGCCATTTTTAATATGGCAAATATCACCCCAAAAGAATTTAGATGTTCTTATCATAGATAAGACAGTTCCTGATGATTCATTTCGAGAGCATAAAGGGATAGTATGGGCACTGAAATATAATAAGTATGTAAAAAATAATAATAAAGAATACGATTTGAAAACTGATTATGCAGGCTTTGTGCCTGAAAAAGAGAATAAATATAAAATTCGCTCGATTGAAGACGGGCTTAATTCAGATTTGGACTTAATATATATGGCGGATACATATGGAGTATACGAAGATGAATTTTTTAAAAAAGAGTTTGAAGGCCAGCGTTCAGAGCTTATTTACGGAGGCTTGAATATAAGTGAAATAAAAAATTTAAAAAAAGCAGTTTATAAAAATCAAATACCTTTAGTTGCAGAATTTAATAGCTTTGCAACACCGACAGATAAAGAATCTAGAGCAGAACTTACAAATTTATTAGGCCTTGAATGGTCGGGATGGATAGGTAGATATTTCAATGAATTAAATCCAGAAAAAAATAAAGAAATACCTTCTTGGATGTTAGAAAATTACAAAAAACAATATGGTAAGCCATGGGATTTTGAAAATGATGGGATAGTTTTAGTTAGAGAAGATGACTATATAGTGGTATTAGAAGAAGGAATTGATTTTAAGGGAGAAGGAGTTAGCTTTAATCTTACCCCAGATGGTGAAAGTTTTTTTGGAAGCAAAATATCTACTAGTTACAACTATTGGTTTGACATAGCAACTGAAAAAGAAGCAAAGACATTAGCAAGCTATTCTTTAAACTTGACAGCTAAGGGTGAAAATAGGCTTAAAGAATATAATCTTCCAAATGTTTTCCCAGCTGTGACAAAATCAGATTATTTTGGTATGCCTATATATTATTTTGCTGGAGATTATGCTGACTTGCAAAATCTCCCAAGAATATATAATTATGCCGGGCTTGATAAGATAACAAAGTTTTTAGCAAGCTTTCAAAAAGAGATGGGTAAAAACTTTTATTATCGTGCATATTTACCTATGATGAATAAAATACTATCAGAAGCTCATGCTTATAATGAAAATGAATCAAAACTGATTTCGGATGAGTTAAACGAAGATAAGGTATCAATTAATACTAGAATAAATCAAAACTCATTTGAAGTATACAAAGACGGAACCTGGAAAAAAATGCCCATAAAAGGAGTGAATATGGGTATGGGAAAACCTGGTGCTTGGCCTGGAGAAGCGGCTATATCCTTTGAAGAGTATTATAGATGGATGAAGCAAATTGGTGAAATGGGAGCAAATACTATAAGAGTATATACGATACATCCACCAGAGTTTTATCAAGCTCTTTGGTTATATAATAAAAACTCTTCAGAACCTCTCTATGTTTTGCATGGAATTTGGATAGATGAAGGAGAACTAGAAGAAACCCTAGATGCTTTTAACTTAGATAATATAGCTAAATTTGAAAATGAAATGAAAAACGTAGTTGATGTTGTTCATGGAAATGCAAATATAAAGAAGCAGATAGGACATTCATTTGGCGAGTATACTTTTGACGTTTCGCCATATATTAGTGGATGGATACTTGGTATAGAATGGTATCC
>CAYYAV010000416.1:0-1692 GCA_964469865.1 uncultured Fusobacteriales bacterium
GTCCTATCCTAAGTCTGTACGTATTTCTATACCCTTGCATAGCTACAATATCAAAAGATGAAACTCTTAAATTAGAGTTTTTAGAAAGTTCTGTAAATGCTTCAAAAAATTTTAAGCCTATAACTTTATTCTTTTTTATAAACTTTTCAACATCAGCCATATAAATAACTTTATAAGATGTCTTCAAGGCTTAACTCCTTTCCCGGTTCTTCTAGATCAAGAGTTTTTAAAATTTCAGTAAGTTCCGCCTCCTCTTCATCTGAAGCAAAGGGATAATTAGTACGCAAAAAATCAGATAAATCCAATTTTTCCTGTTCCTCAACATATTTCAATGCTGCTTTTCTAATTAACTCTGAAAAACTAATACCGACTTTTTTTGCAAAACTGCTTAGAATGTAAAAGTCATCCGAATTTATTGAGATATTTTTTCTTAAATTGTTATTTTTGCTCATTATTTTATCACTCATCTCCATTATTCCATCCTTCATCATTATATTTTCTTCATCATTATATTTTCTTCATCATTATATTTTCTTCATCATTATATTTTCTTCATCATTATAAATAAATTCACATTAATTTTTCAGTTTTTACAATCAAAAAACAACACAGAAAAAATACCTTACACACATTATACATATTGTGTATTAAAAAGTCAAGAATTATTTTTTCAATTATGAACTTAAATATTCTTATGTGTTTACTTAAATATTTTGTTTTAAAAATTTAAATTTTATAAAACACTAAAATAAAATTTGTTTATAAAATTATATTTAAGTGTTGGCAAAAATCATTTTTTAATTTATCATAAATTGTAATATTAAATGCGATGTTTTTTAAAATAATAGAGCGAAACTATCATTCCGCTTTTATGAATTAAGAAACTATTCAGTTCCTGTTGCTATCTACCTTCCTTCTGCTCCGTTTATTACGTGGCTTGCCTCTTCTGATATTACTCCTATTATCTCGCCTTTTGTCTTACCGTTTAAATATCCAGAATTTATTATCACTGTATGCTTTCCATCGTCTCCTACATAGGCTGTTCCACCTTTTCCATCCAGTTCAGGTGTTTCACTTGGTGTAGAAAATCTAATCTCTACATCATACCCTAAATCCTTGTAAGCTGCTTCCAATGTATCCTTTATATCTTTTTGTGTATTTGCTCTATCCAGTCTTTCTCCTGCAATATTTTCAATAGTCTCATTAAGTCTTACTTCACTCAGCTGTCCAAAGAAGTTCCTGTTGTCATCTCCACGGTCATTGATTGATTCTTTGAATGCCCTCGTTACATCTGATATTTCTTGCTTTGCCTTCCCTATGTCCTCTTTCAGCTTACCAGGATTAACTACATACTCTATCGTCTGGCTCTCTATATTGATATTGGTACTGCTATGGTCATCCCTTGTCGTTTCATTTGCTTTGCTTAGGTCTCTATTTATTGGTGCTCCTGTACTTGTTCCTATCTCTACATTTCCAACTACTGTATTTCTTGATATACCTTCCTTATCTCTACTATCTTGAATGTAGCCTATGTTTGAGATCGGTACATTTCCTGTCTGTAGCCCTACTGATACTCCTGTTGTTCTCATTGTATCATAGTTGTTAATATCATTTCCAGTATATTCATTTATTTTTAGTACTCCACTTCCTTCAGTACCTATTACTGCTCCTGTATTGGCAGCTTTTCCTACT
>CAYYAV010000417.1:0-1683 GCA_964469865.1 uncultured Fusobacteriales bacterium
TAAGCAACCAATTTCCCATCTTCCATTATATATTCTGGTGTTCCAGCTGTTTTTTCTATCCACCTGTTTTGAAACTTAACGCTGTCTGAAACTGTAAGCTTCTCATCTTCACCTTCAAATAGTTTCGCAGTATTTGTAATGGTTCTTTCTCCATTTGTAACAAAATCTTCCGCTATCTGTGTAGTGAAGTATACATAAACAGGAGAAACTGTTGCTTCTGGGAATTGCAGAGTGTAAACACCTGTACTCTCAACTACAAGATTCTCAGCAAAATCAGTGGCACCAGCTATATCGTCGGTGGAATTATACTTGAAATTCCCTATAAGCTCTCCTACCGTAGTGATGTCATCTACTAATTTCATTCCACCTAGATTTATATTTTGTTCCCCTTGAGTTCCTTCAATTTTTATTTTCCAGTCAATTGTATCTCCGTTTTTCACACCAGTTTTGGTTCCTTTAAATTCTTTAGCAATTGCTGGAACATTAACTGTAAAGGTTTTACCAAGAATTGTTACTGTATAATTCTGGTCTTCATTACCTTGTTCATTTCCAACATATTTCAGATCAGCTTCAAACCCTACTACTACAGTATTAAATTCTTTTTTATCCTCATCAAAAATATCTGGGTCACCATCAAAATCAACCCTAATTTCTACTGACTTGCCATCAACTGAAGGAATGTATTTTAATGTACCTACCTTTATACCTTCATGATTAAGATCAAATTCAGTAGTTCCTCCAACCAATGTAAACCCTTCTATAGTCCAACTCGCATAATCACCATGCTTTACAGGTTGTGTAGGCGTGGGCGCATCGCCAGGGACAGGAACCCCAAATGAAATATCAATTTCAATTGGATCGTTAGTAAAAGTTCCATCTCCGTTTATTTCTTGACCACTTTGAGTTACTTTCACATTTAAATTAGTCAATATATTTGTTACATCACTCCCTGATGATTCTCCAAGTAGAGAAATGCCACCAAACAAGTTAAAAGGAGGCTCTTCATTTTGTTTTTCTTTTGCCCCTGAAACCTCAAAGCTTCCAGTAAAAGTTTTTTCCAATGGTTTTTCAACTTCAACTGAAATACTTTCATCTGTAGTTATTTCTAAATTTTCAGCTGGTACAACTAAATCTTGATTTTCTTCTTTTATGATGTTTTTTACATCTTCTTCTTTAATTTCAATCTGTAGCTTACCCTCTGTTGAAATAGTATAAGTTCCTATTTCTTTTCCTTCACTGATTAAATTTCCTGTAGCTTCTTCCTCAAGCTCTAGATTAGTATCTAATTCAAAGCTTGTTTCACTACCTTCTTTGTAGCTGTACTCCCAGCTTAAGGTAGCACCATCATCACTAAATGAAGTATTTGTGATGGAAAAAGGTTTATCTATAGAATCCGCAAATGCAACCAGCGGCTCCATAGGGATAAACCCTGTAATCATGACGACCATCAGAACAATACTTAAAAATCGCCTTCGTCGTTTTTTTAATGTTGACAATAATATCCTCCCCTTATATTGTTTTTTTAAATTAAAGTGCTTACTTTAATTTACATAGATATAATATACCACTTTTTGAGCAGTTAAAACTAATCTCTATTTATAAATTTAAATTTAAATATACAGATAAATATAAATATAAAAACTAATTTATATAATAATGCCTCTTCTTTTTTTTAAAATTAAG
>CAYYAV010000418.1:0-1678 GCA_964469865.1 uncultured Fusobacteriales bacterium
TGACACAAAGGGAGAGAACTTCAGGGCAGGAATGGGCTTAAGGGCTATCTATTAATATCTTAGATATAGAAAAAAATATTGAAAATAAGACAATATCTAAAAAGGTATTGTCTTATTCAAAATAAAAATTGACATTATAAAATAAATAGGCTATAATAGGGAAAAGCTAAGCTAGGGAAAAGTTTAAGAATATTAATAAGATTATAGGAGGAAGCCAATGAAAAAAATAGCAGTTTTATTTGTACTTTTAAGTGCCGTTTCTTTTGCTGATTTTGCTCAAGTGAATGCAAAATATCAAAAATTAGAATCAGAATATTCTCAATTAGTTGATATGGAAAATCGTGAGTTTGATAAATTAAGAGGAAATGCACAAAATGCAGCTCAAGCATTAGATGAAAAGCAAAGATTAAAGGCTAATATAGAAGAGAGAGTTTCTAGATTGGAAGGAGCTAACACTTCTAAATATTTCCAAAGCGAATATGCCGGAATAATCAAAGAGTATAAAAATGTAATAAAAGCATTAGATGCTGAAATAGCATCATTAAGTAAAATAGTTGATAATTATAATGCAGTTGAATCATTAAAAGGAGGAAATTAATAATGAAAAAAGTTTTATTAGGAGTATTAGTATTAAGTAGTATGGCGGTGGCAGCACCTGCAAAAACATCTTTGGAACAAAGTTTAAGCAATCTGGAGCAGCAGTTACAGAAACTGGATCAGATGGAACAGCAAAAATTTAATGAACAGGCAGCTTTGGCAAATGCAGCTCAGGAAAGATTAAACAAATATCAGGCAATGGATGCTACAATTGATCAGAGATTAGCAGATATAGAAGCTAATGCAGATAAGAGTATATTTGGAAAAGAATTTAAGGCAAAAGCTTCTGAATACAAGAGCTTGAAAGCTGAATTACAGAAAGAAATAGCTAAAGAACAGAAAATAATTGATGATTTTGAATTATTGAAATCTTTAAGATAATTAATTTATAATCAATAGAATAATAACTGTACAGATGTTAAAGTTTATTTTGCATGATGTGCAGTTATTGTTTTATATATATTTATATTTTTAAGAAATATTTAGTAACTAATAATATTAAAGGGCTAATTGAGGTGAAAAGATGAAAAAAATAAAAAAGAACAACGGGTTTACGCTCGTTGAAGTTTTAATATACATGACAATTCTAACAATTCTTTTTACTGCTGTCATAAATGGACTGGACAGAAGAAGAGAACAGCAGGACTTTGCAATTCAGAAAAGAAATATATCCCAGTTTATAAGGAAGATACAGCAATATTCCCAATATAATAGGAAAAAGTATATCCTAGATTTCAGAATATCTGAAAATACGGTGTATTTTATAGATGATGAAAATGGAAAAGAAATAATTATAGATAGGATGCCCATTTCCAGAAATATATCCTATATGACGAACAATAAGGACAAGAATAAGGATTTTACAAGGAATACTACAGTCGAGGGTAATTTTGAAAAAGGTTTTTCTATTTATCTGTTAAACAGGAAAGGGAAGAAAATCTATTACAGAATATCAACAAATACCATTAATGCAGCTAAATATCCTATAATCAGCATTTATAGGGCTAAAGTACCTATAGATGTATCTGAAGATTATCTGAAATCAGCTTTATGGGAAGAGGAGCTGTAATGAAAATAATAA
>CAYYAV010000419.1:0-1676 GCA_964469865.1 uncultured Fusobacteriales bacterium
CCCCACCAAAGTATCCTTTAGTAGTATATGAACCAAGAGTTGAGGCACTGAGTACGGTTAATTATTTTAATAGCTATTCACTGGCATATAATAATGACTTATATTATAATGGAAGGAAAGTCTATACTGGAAGTGTACCGAACCAACTGGGAAGAGGAGATGATGGAAGTCCTAATAGAGGAGTAGAATATATGTATGAAAAACCGGCTGGAAATTCTAAAGCACAGGAATTTCAGTGGGGGACTACAGGTTCGATGATGCAGAAAGTAGACGGAGAAGCAAGAAATGTGATACCTGCATTAAGATATGACAATTCCAACCCGAGGGGGATGAACTTTATAAAGTTTGATGGAATAGAAGTAATAGATGATCAGACATACTTGATAGATGCCAAAAGGAATATTCCTTACTGGAATGAAAGTGCTATGAAAAATTTTGGGAAAACACTTAGAAGAATAAATACAGCCAAAGAACAAAATCCAGAAATTAAAATAATATATGAATTTCCAGATGAAAAGGCAAAAGGGTATTTCGATAAATGGCTTGAAAATAATAATAATTATGAAAATACAATTGATGAAATAAGAATTAGAAAATAAGTTATGGAAAGGAAAAAAACATGAAAGAAATAGAGAGAACAATTCATTTATACAGAAAAGTAGATGTAAATGAACCAATGGAAGAAAGACATGAGAAAGTTATGGAAGGACTGTCGGAACTGGATGCACCTCTAGGACTGAAAGATAGTGAGATTCCGGAAATACCTGACTTTGGAGCAGAACTGATATGCTTTTATGATGCTAAAAATATAAAAACCAAGGGAGTTAAAATAGAAGGTTCATATGATTGGAGAGATGAGAGAGCATTATCAACATCCTGGGATAAATTATGTTATAAATTTAAGATAACATATAAGCTGATAAACTATAAGAAAATGATATATGAGGATCTTCCAAAAGTAATAGATATATATGATCCGTATATCGCTGATGTTTTTGTATCTCCCAGTTATTCAATTGCTTATAAAGAGAGCTGTAAATCAGAAATTTTTAAATTAAAGGAAAAAGGGTTAAAGATAGGAATACTCCAAGACATTTTATTTGTCTTATCTCCGGTAATGTATTTCAACGAAGAAAGCTACAGCAAACTGATAAAAGTACCAAAAGAAGAACTTCTTAGAAGGCTTAAGGGGAAAGCAAAGGGGGTAATGCTCCTTGAAAGGGGTATATACATTATCTTTGATGACAAGGCAGACCTTACTTATGAAGAATTTGTGGAGATGAACAGCACATTTAAGCCGTTGCTGGGATTAATCTAGAAAAGGTAAGATTCAGCCTGTGAAAAAGTAAATGATTTATAGCAGATGAAACAATGTACCAAAAAACTAGTTATAAGAATGATTGCTTTGAGATACATTGTTTTCTGATAATTGAAATTTAAAAACATCTGAAAAAGCAAAGACTAGATTTAATGAGAGAAGAAAAATTTTGAAAAATAGTATAGTAAAATTTAAATAAATGGTGATTTCACTCCTTTGTTGTGGTTTGAGGCAAATAAATTAGACAATAAAAGGAGGGGAATCACCACTTTTATTTTAGGAAAGTGATAGAATCCTTGGAAATATCAGGTTACAAAAAATAAAATAAATAAAAAAGTGCTGTAGAGTTTACAGTACC
>CAYYAV010000420.1:0-1672 GCA_964469865.1 uncultured Fusobacteriales bacterium
CTCTGTTGTAATAGTTTTCAAACTGCTCCCCATAAAAGCTTGCATAGTCTTCCGATTCATATTTCTAAAATTAAGTATACTTATCTTTTATCGAAGCACCTCTTTATCTACATACATAGCAGTTGCATTTGTTAATAAACCAATATATTCTTTAAAAAAACTACTTCTATAGTATATTTTACTTATATTTAATTTATCTTTCGTTATTACATTCATTAACTCTAACTCTGTATCTTCTACATCAAATTCAACCTTAATTAATTTAGGTTTAAGAATTATAAATAGATAAATTTCATCAGAAATTTTTACAGGCATTCCTCCTATCTTTGCTTTTTTTCCTATAGTATATATTTTTTCTGATCCTGTCCCATTTTTTAATTTCTTAAAAATATTATTATTTTCATCAATATAATAAACAAAATTTTTTTCGTAATTAAAAGGAGTATTACCTTTCCATAAATAGCTTATCTGGTCATTTGATTTTTTGAAAAAAATATTTCATTCTGTGTTATTAACGGTAACCCCTCTCCTGTATATTCAAAAAGTTTTCTAGTTTTTCTTTTTTCTAAATCATATTCAAATAATTTGTTCTTATAGCTTTTTATACCAGAAAAAAAATAGTCTTCTGAATAATATATTTTATTCCTATTTTTCTTTATGTGTATTAAAGAGGTTTTTGTTTCTGGGAATGGAGTACTGTTTACAACCTGTTTCATTTTTATATCGTACTCTAAAATTTCTCGTTTATCAATTTCATTTTCCATGTAATAAAATATTTTTCCATCTTCTACAGATAAAATTGAAGCCTCTTTTCCAACATCAAAGCTCAAAATTTCTTTCTCTCCATCAAAAATAATAATTTTTCTTTTTATATTTTCATCACTTTTAAGTTTTTCTTCTACTACTGTAATAAAATATTTATTTTTTAATTTTGAAAAAAAATTTTTTTTATGAGTACTCTTTGTATCTATAAGAAAAAAAGATATCATTATTAAAATAAAGATTATGATTATATTTTTTTTCATTTTATATACCTCTTCTATTTTTTCTTATGAACAACTATTTCTTTAATAATTATTCTTTCTAATGAAACTGGCTCTCTATTATAATGACTTTCTAACATTAATCCTCCATTTTTTTCAGCTTTCTGTCTTGCATCCAAATAACTTTTTAAACCATTTGGTGAAACTATTACAGGTATATTCACTTTTTTTGCAGAATTGTTGATTGAAACAATAGTCATAATTGTACAATTTCTTCCAAGTAAGGTATATTCTCCTTTCAATACAATTCCTGTTCCCAACACTATCCCTGTTTTTGTATTTTTAACTTCTACAGTTTTCCTCGTTCTAGGTAACTGTTCAAAAAATTTTTTTATATTCTCCTCTTCTTTTTCTGTTAAATTCAATTTGTATTCTGTTAATTCTTGAAGTTGATTATAATTTCTCAGATATTTCTCTCTTCCTACTTTTAAATAAACTGCTTCTCCTTTGGATCCACCAATTCCCCAAACTCTTCCATATCTACCAAAATTATACACTATTCCATCAACTTCAATAGAAATATGACCAAAATCTGTTATCCCTTTATATGGTCTATGATAAAAGATACTAGTTTCATCTTCCCAATCATTCCCAAGCTGCCCTGCATTATAGCCTAGTTCACTTCCTAT
>CAYYAV010000421.1:0-1670 GCA_964469865.1 uncultured Fusobacteriales bacterium
GGAAAACCTTTCCTATGATGATGAGAAAATATATGAATACAGGGCAGAGGAACTGAAAGATATAGGATATAAGTTTAAAATGAATGTCGTAATACTGAAGCTGTAAGTAGAAATAACCCCTGGGAATAATAAAAAACAGATATGAAAGGGAAAAAATAATGAATATTACAGTATATTGTGGTGCAAGCTTAGGAAATGGAAAAGAATATGAAGAATGTGCAGAAAATATGGGAAAATGGATAGGAAAAAACAACCATACACTTGTATATGGTGGTGGAAAAGTTAGGCTTATGGGAGTTGTAGCAGATGCTGTTCTGAAAGAAGGAAGTAAAGTTTATGGTGTGATGCCTTCATTCCTTCAGGAAAGGGAACTAGCCCATTTATCTCTGACAGAAATGATAACGGTAGATAACATGACAGAACGGAAAAAGATAATGATGGAAATGGGAGATGTTTTTATAGCATTGCCTGGAGGACCTGGAACATTGGAAGAAATAAGTGAAGTCATTTCATGGTCAAGAATAGGACAGAATTCAAAACCATGTATTATATTTAATGTCAACGGATATTATGACAGCTTGAAAAATATGTATGATACAATGGTTAAGGAAGGATTTCTGACAGAGGAAGACAGGAATAAAATATTATTTTCAGACAGTTTTGATGAAATTGAGGAATTTATAGGAAAGTATGAGCCACCTAAGGTAAGGAAGTATTAAAGATATTTCTAAAAAGAAAAGTTTTTAAATATGACACACTGCTGTCATATTTTTTGTATTATAATATTGATATAGAAAAATAAATTTATATGTACTTAATCTAATATCAGGTACAAAGAAAGGTAGTGATAAAATGAAATATGAAATAGTAGAAATTAATAGGAAAACCATTGTTGGATTTAAATCACGAATAAAAGATGACGAAACAATGCCAAAAAAAATTTCAGATTTATGGAAAAGTCTGTATTCTGAAAAGGGAATTAAAAATGTGAGGGACAGAGTAAATGACAATGCTGTTGGAATTTATTATAACTATGATAATAAAAATGGATTTGAGTATGATTGTCTTACTGGCTGTGAAGTAAAACATAAAATTAATGAAATCCATGAAAATATGATAAACTAGAAATTCCTAATGGGAAATATGCAAAATTTGTAATTTTTGGACATCCAGAAAAGGCTGTTGGTGAATTTTGGTATAAGTTTTGGGAGGAATTTGGTAAGGAAAAATCTGATATAAGAAATTATACTTATGATTTTGAGGAATATATTGCGGGAAATAATCCTGAAAATATGGAAATTCATATCTACATCAGTATTAAATAACAGTTAGGAGTGATGTATTATGGCATTTGATTTTAAAAAAGAGTTTAAAAAATTTTATAGACCAGGAAAAAATCCGGAAATTATAGAAATTCTAAAAATGAATTTTATAACAGTAAGAGGAAAAGGAAATCCCAACGAAAGAGAAGGAGAATATCAGAAAGCAGTTGAAATGCTATACGGAGTTGCATATACTCTCAAAATGAGTTATAAATCCCAGTATAAAATTGAAGGATTTTTTGAATATGTCGTTCCACCATTGGAAGAGTTTTGGTGGCAAGAAAATATTGAATATGAAAATTATTTGTTAAATAAGGATTTATTCAGCTGGATTTCATTAATTAGAAT
>CAYYAV010000422.1:0-1654 GCA_964469865.1 uncultured Fusobacteriales bacterium
AGTTCCTGATGTCCTGGCATCCATTCTACTTACATTCACACCGGCTGTCGTCATTGATGATTTGAACGGATTTATTATTCCTTTTCCGTCTGTCATTCCACTTGCTAGACTTAAGCCGAAGCCTTTGCTGTCTGATGTTTCATTTATTGTACTTTTCCCGGCTTCTTTTATGATTGCTCCTGTTATGTTGTATATTACATCTCCATCACTTTGCAGGTTTAAGCCCCTTGTATGTAAGCTTCCTCCGTTATACTCTATTCCTCCGGCTACATACATGTCACTTCCTACCGATATGCTTTCTTCTCTATGCTGATGACTTTTGCTGCTGCTTACATTTAGCGAAACTCCTGCTGAAAATGGATTTGTAAACAGTTCTCCATATGCTCCTGCCATTCCGATTCCGGCACCTGCCAGTTGTGAACCGCTACTTATATACCCTTCTGTACTTCTTGAATTTAATAACCCTTTTCCAGCTTCATAAAGGCTCACTGCTGAGCTTATTACAGGTATTCCTATGTTTACACCTATTCCTACATAGCTCTGGGATGTTCTTCTGTCATACACTCTTTCATTCTGAATATCCAGAATATTTATTGCATTGCCATTCGCATTGAATATTAACTTTCCGCCTATTATTGTTTCCGTCGGCATATAGTTAATATCGCCACTTTCCGTTTCTATGACTACATCTCCTGCTACGTTAATTCTGTTTCTTACTACATCTTTTCTCGTTTCTTCTATCCTGTCACTACACTACTTCTTTGATAACCTACTCCTGCACTTATTCCACTCCAGCTTATACCAAGACTTGCCGTAAGTCCACTGCTCTTATGCTCCTCATATCTGTAGCCGTTTTCTATTCCCGGCAGTATGTCTGTCCCCAGCTTACCTTTTAGAAATACTCCTCCTCGGCTCTGAATATCCACTCCTTCTACTCTTAACTTACCGTCTGCTTCAAACGTTATTCCTGCATCTCCGTAAAGCCGGCTATGTACGTACTTCTCCCTGTCTTCTCTGACATAGTCCGACGACTTCCCATAAGTTATGCCTATCCAGCTTTTTCGTGTCTCTGAATTATACTCCCTATTCAGCCTGTCCTTTGTCCCCTGCTCATATATATTCCCTTCTGAATAACCTGATACAGCTCCTCCTGCATTAAAGTTTACTCCCTGGGCAAATATCCCCCTGTTATCTGCCGGTGCTCCTATCCCATGATAGTTCATCAATATATTGCCATCTGTACTTAAGTCCACATTATTGGCATACTCATTATCTTCTGTCCAGGTCTGTGTCGTTGTTTTCTTTTTTCTAAGTCCTCCTCCACTTGAATGTGTCGTTGTCCTTGTCTTGTACTCTGTATCTACTGTACTTAGCATCATCAGATAGTTCTTGGCATTTAATACTATATCTCCACCTTTTGCCCTTAAATCACTGCTCTCCAGTATTATGTCCTTTCCTGCATTTAATACTGTCGGTCCGCCAAGTCCTATTATTCCTGATGTCGTGTCTGTCCTGTCTACTATGTCCCAGTTCGTGCTAACTTGTACTTCTTCTAAAATTGTTCTGTTTTTGCCTGCATTTCTTAAATAGTCATCATTTTTTCCATATCTTCTGATGTCGTCTTTTTCTGGAGCTAAGTTATTTCCATCTGCTT
>CAYYAV010000423.1:0-1651 GCA_964469865.1 uncultured Fusobacteriales bacterium
AACCTTCTGCTATGTCATTAATTATCTGATGATGGAAACTATTCACTACTCCTTCTCCTTCTTCATAGATTTCTTCGAGAAAACTCCCCTTTTCAATAATTATTGTATGAGTCGGGATATTCCACATAGTATTTTGTGAATGCTTTATATATAACTCTTCATTGTATGAAATATCCTGATAAAGAGTTCCGCCATTTCCTGCATTTATAATCTGATGTCCACGACAGATTCCTAAGACAGGTTTATTCAGTTCTATAGATGTTTTTAGAAGAGTGATGTCAAAGTAGTCCCTTTCAGGAAATGTTTCACCGAGATTCTGCTTCGGTTCTTCACCGTATATCAGAGGAAAAACATCATGTCCCCCTGAAAGTATAAGAGCATCAATATTTTTTACCTGTTCCATTGTTACGGAAGTATCTGTGTTAAATGGGATGATGAAGGGTATTCCGCCTGCCTCTATGACAGATTCTATGTAATCCTGGTTGACATAGGAACGTCTGTACCCTGAAAACAGACCACTTTCAGTAAGAAGTATACTTCCCGATATTCCTATAATAGGTTTTTTTTTCATATATTCTATCCTCCATACATTAATATAGTTATCATTTGCATATTTTCTCATATATATCGGTGTTAGTCAAGATAGAAAAACAATATTTAAAGATGATATGTTATTTTTAATAAATTTGTGATATAATTCAAATATATATAAATACTAAAAAGGATATAAATAATATGAAAGAACTTGATTTAAATGAAATAAGAGGTAGGATTGACAGGATAGACAGTGAACTTGTAAGACTGATAGAAGAAAGGCTTCATATAGTTAAAGAAGTTGCATTGTTTAAAAAAAAGACAGGGAAAAAGATTTTTGATGAAGCAAGGGAAAGGGAAGTAGTGAAAAAAAATCTTGATAAAGTCAAAGACAGGGAGCTGGACCATTATATTGAAATAATACTTAAGGATATAATGGACTCCAGTAAGGAATATCAGAAATTTAAAATAGGAGTACCTAGGGAATATGTCAATAATCTGAATTTTATAGACAAGAAACTTGGATATACAGGTGTTCCGGGATCCTATGCCTATGAAGTGCTTACTAATTTAATAAAAAATAATGAAAATAATATGAGTGAAAAGGTTAACGAAAAAAATATAGTTAATTTTAATTCACATCAGGAGCTTGTTGAGGGTGTTAGCAGAGGGGATATAAATATAGCTATTTTACCTATAGAAAACTCTATTGTGGGAGAAGTGAGGGACAGTATAGATCTCATAAATAGAAAAAATATTCATATAATAGGAGAAGTACAGCATAAAATAGAACATAATCTTCTGGGATTAAGAGGAAGTAATATTAAGAATATAAAAAAAATTTATTCTCATGAGCAGGCACTTATGCAGTGCTCTGAATTTCTCGAAAAATACCCGTACTGGATAAAAGAAAAAATGAGTAATACAGCTCTTAGTGCAAAGCATATCTGTGAGGAAAATAATATAGAAAATGCATGTATTGCTAATTTGCGGACAAAAGAGATGTATAATCTGGAACTTTTAAAAGGGGATATAAATAATGAGAAAGAAAACTATACGAGATTCTATGTGATATCAGATAGGAATACAATAATTGAGGGAAGTGATAAAATAAGTA
>CAYYAV010000424.1:0-1629 GCA_964469865.1 uncultured Fusobacteriales bacterium
TATTCAGGTTTGATACGGGCAAGGCACATATATTTGACATTGACACAGAGGAGAATATCAGTTTATAGGAAAAAAAGCTTAAGGAGGCAACTATGATTATAGGAACAAGAAACCATGACTTTGGCAGATATTCCATAGAAGAACTTCCTAGAATGATAAGAGAAAAAGGCTTTGGAGCAGCACAGCTGGTTCTACCCAAAGCCTTTATAGAAATAGGGTCGTATGAAGAAGCGACACCAGATATTCTAAGAAAAATAAAAGAATCATTTGATAGGGAAGGGATAAGAATAGGAGTCCTGGGATGCTATATGGACTTTGGAAATCCTGATGAAAAGGTCAGAAAAAAAGCTGTTGAAACCTTTAAGAGAGTTTTAGCTTACGGTAAAGAACTGAAAGCAGAGACTGTCGGGACAGAAACAGCGTTTCCGAGATTGACAGAAGAAGAGAAGAAGATATGGTATCCATACATGATTGACAGTCTGGAACAGATAGTGGAAGAAGCAGAAAGAATAAATCAGAAAATAGGATTGGAACCTGTACATTGGCATCCTCTTGATACAGCAGAAGTAACAGAAAAAATATTTAAGAAATTTAACAGCAAGTATCTTAAGATGATCTTTGATCCTGTAAATCTTCTTAAATTCAAACCGGAGATAGATCAGAAGCTTTATCTGCAGGAGTGGATAGATAAACTCGGAAATGAAATAGATGTACTTCATACCAAAAATTTTACAAGGGATGAGGAAGGGCAGTACTGTCCGTCATCATTGGAAGAAGGCATAATAGATTATACATGGATATTTAGATGGTTAAAGAAAAATAGACCAGATACGGTTATTATAAGAGAAGAGATTCAGCCTAAAAATTGTGAAAAGGATGTCAGATATATAAAAGAATTGTGGGAAAACTGTTAGTTTTACAAGGAGGTCTAGATGAGCAGATTTGAAAAATATGAGATTTTAAAAACTCTTACAGAAGAAAGGATAGTAGCAGTAATAAGAGGGAACAGCACAAAAGAGGTAATAGATACAGTGGAGGCCTGTTCTGAGGGCGGGATAAAGGCTATAGAGGTAACTTATACTATAAGGACAGCTTCAGAAGTAATTTCACATTTTGCATCAAGAGAAGAACTGATAGTAGGTGCAGGGACTGTACTAGATCCAGAAACAGCAAGGACAGCTATACTGGCAGGGGCAAAATTCATAGTAGGACCCAATTTCAGTAAGGATGTAGCAGTCCTCTGTAATAGATATCAGGTTCCTTATATTCCGGGATGTCAGACAGTAAATGAGGTGATATCGGCACTTGAGTCTGGATGTGATCTTATAAAGCTATTCCCAGGAAATAATTTTGACTACAGTTACTTAAATGCACTGAAGGCACCTGTACCAAAAGTAAAGTTCATGGTGACAGGAGGAGTAAATATGGATAATATATCTACCTGGTTAAAATCAGGAGCAGATGCAGTTGGAGTAGGAGGAAACCTGGTAAAAGGTAGCAGAGAGGAAATAATAAGTACGGCAAAGGAATATATAGGCAGGATAAGAGGAGTATAGTTATGAAAAAAGTACTGACAGTTGGAGAGATGTTATTGAGGCTGTCTCCAGAAGGATATAAGATGATTACACA
>CAYYAV010000425.1:0-1628 GCA_964469865.1 uncultured Fusobacteriales bacterium
TTAAGTGGCCTTTTTATAAAATCCTGATTATCACTTGTTAATCGTAAATCATAGCTCCACATCTGATCTAACGGTACCTTTAGTTTTTTTGCTATTTCAGAAGGTCCAACCACTACATATAAATCCTTAAAAGAAAGATTATCTGACAAAGGGTCATAATCTCTAAAATAAAGTCCTGGAACACTATTATCATTTATATCATCAGTAAGCAATATAAAAGCTCCAGTTGCCTTTGTGGTTCTCAGCATTTCTATTAACTCCGAAGACAAACTATCTAGTAGCTGTGTATCTGTCTCATAGGTCTTAGAAAGTTTTTTTGATATTTGAGACAAGAATGGGTCTACATTTGTCCATCTATTTTTCATCTCAAGCTCTAAATATGCTTTTCTACCTTGTACTTTATCGCTAAAGGATTCATAAGCATTTAATTTAGCTTGTCTTAAAACTCCTCCATTGACTAAAACAGCTATTAAAAACAAAGACTGTATTACAATTATAATAATCGCAAAAATAGTCAATCTATATACAATTGAATTTCTTTGTCTCAATATCCGTCTCATGATAACGTCCTTATCCTTTTAGAATTTTGTTGGCATTATTTACTAAATCCTCGTACCATTTTTCAAAGCTAGGCATACTGGTTAGCTCTTCTATAGCCTTGGCTCTTTCATCCATCTCCATATTGCTTGAATCTAAAGCTTCTAAGTCTGTTGTAACCTTCTCAAACAAGTTGGTTTCTAAAAATCTTCTCATCTCATAGCTCTTATCAAAGGGCTTATTGCTGTATAGTTCATAGGTTTCAAGCATTTTGCTAGTTGTTTTTATAGTCGACTTTATAGATTCACTATTAATATTGTTTTCCTCAAGAGCAGCTAATAATATTTCTTCGCTTAAGGCTTCGTTTTTAACTGGAAAATATCCAGTAGTTATTGCAAATTTAACGTTTTGTTTTGTATCCGTAAACCATTTTAAAAACTCTGCTGATGCATATTCATGTGCATAGTCGCTCTTTGTCATACATATTCCTGCTCCCTGCTGAATAGCTACTGGATTTCCACTTTCGAAATGTGGGTAAGCTATAGTGAGAGGTTCTATTTGTACTATATTATCTTGACTAAAGGTAACTTCTGTTGGGAAATACGATGCCCCAGCAATTGAGCCTACATAAGCAATTACACTTCCTGTCTTTGCATCGTCAGAGCTGAATCTGCCAGTTTTTGCAAAATACTTGTTTATATATGGTACATAATAGTTTTGCCATATCTTATAAGCTGAATCTTTTGATAGATTAAACTCAGCAGAGCCGTCTTCATTATATTTATATATTTCATTTTCAAGCTGCATAGCTGCTTGTATCATATAGTTCGCATTTGAATCAATCCCAAAAAAGCTCTTTCCAGTTTTTTCATAGTATAAAGCAGCTACTTCAGTGAGTCCTTCCCAGGTTTGAAGCTTTTTATCGTCTATGGAATTTTCACTAGCAAACTCCTTCCAGGAGGTTTTATTTATAAATAGGTTTTCTGTTGATTTTGCAATAGGCATTATATACAAGCCTTCATCAAACAGAAAATTGCCTTCTTCTAAAAATTCTTTTCTATATTCATTTAACTCCTCTTGAGTAAAATACT
>CAYYAV010000426.1:0-1622 GCA_964469865.1 uncultured Fusobacteriales bacterium
ACCTGAAAGTAAATATTTTATTTTTTTCGTGGGCATAGGCCACGCTACGTTTGCTGCGCCGATTTAATCAACAATTAAAAAATCTTGTTTGAAATATCACTTGCAAAATTTTTTCCAGCTCTGCAATCACTACTTGTTTTCGAAGTGGTACCACTATATCTGTCATCTCCAGCGAAGAGGAAACGATGATGTTTCCCATCTTCTGAATGAGTAAACCCCATTCCTTTTAAAGTATTCAATATTAATGGTGTCATACTTGTATAATCATTAAATATTCTTTTTAATTCCTCTCGCTTTTTTAAGCGAAAATCATCTTTCAATTGATTAGCTTTAATTAAATCATGCAGAATATCAGATTGTCGACTATTTTCAGTTGCTCCCCTTTCAAGTTGATTTTTCAAAGCATTCAACACAAAGCTTCTAACTTCAAATGGATATAAATCTTGTTCATCTCCAGAGTTTAATATCCCATTAGAATGACTAAATTGTAATGCTGACAACTTACGAACTTCTGCTTCCAAACGCAAAATTTCTTTATTAGCCTCTTCTAGGTGTCTTTCTTTAATCTTTAACTCCGTATCAAAAGCATCTATGTATGCCTGAACATTGTCATCTTGGTTAACAGTTTCTGTATAATTTTTCTTTAAAGCATACAGCCTTTGCTTAGATAAGTTTTCTTGAAGATGCAACCAACTACATGCTGTTGTTTGCCGTTTGTTTACTAAGGAACGAATAATATCATCTAGAATTTTATTTTTTAAAGCTTCTGGACTATTTATTGTTTCCGATAAATAATAAGACTTCCTCTCATTGCCTTTAGACCAATATACTCCAATATTTCCTCCATAAACATTTTTGGACTCAGTAAGTTTTTTCAAATTAATTGAAAACTGTTGACTAGGCTCAGCAACTATATGAGCAAGGCCTGATAATTCTTTTGCTAATTTTTCTGGCTCAATTATGTATCTAGTTGCATCAAAATTATGACTAATATATACAATTGGTAATATATTATTTCCGCTTCCCTGTATCAAGGCAGCTGCAATACTTTCCTCTCCATTTTCTAGCTCAATTACCTTATCAGATACAGGAATTTCACCATCCATCCCACCACCATAAGTTTTAAGTAGCTGTTTAACAAAATGAGGTTTTTTAGCCTTCGGAAGCTTTACTGATGCATTTAATAGCTCACAGCTTAATTGAACGCTCACAAGATGTTGAGTTGGATTTTGTGAAGAAACAATTGTGGTTACCCACTGAAGTCCATTTTTATCATTACGAGTAAATTTAATACCACCAATGCTCAAACTTGAATCTATTGCATCAGTATAGCCAAACTCAACTTTTTCCCCCTCAGCCTCTATAACCAAATCAGAGTGATTCCAAATATCTTCGAAATTTCCCTTTTTTAGCTTATTATGCTTACTGCCATAAATCCATTTACACGCTAATTCAAGAATTTGCTTTACTTCTAAGCCACTAGGCAATGGCAGTTCAATTGAATAAATTAACATATCTACAATTATCCTTTTAATTTAAAACTATTTAATTTTACTACCTTTTCACTCCGCCCCAAACAACAACCCTTCCTTAATCCCCCGAATCTTATCCCTTAACACCGC
>CAYYAV010000427.1:0-1616 GCA_964469865.1 uncultured Fusobacteriales bacterium
ACACGTACTGACACACTCTTTCCCTACACGACGCTCTTCCGATCTACCTATATCTCCTCACCCTATATCAAAGAATGCTGTAACTATACCTATCCTTCCTTCCATTTCAACTCCCATATCTTTTCATAAAATAATCATAGAAAGTTCCTTCCCTGCAGCCTTTTCCTTCTACCATCTTATAGGTCAGCTTGTGCATATTTATCCTTTCGGTCAGTTCACGGTATTCCTCTTCATTAAACCTGTCATTCCATTTACTGAAAAGGAGATGTGGAAGTGTATCATCTATTATTTTACATTTAAATTCCCGCATATATCTGTCTGTCAGAACAGTGTAAAGTATCTGGAAAAAGAAGTAATGGGGAACTTTGTCCTCTTTTTTCCAGAATATCAGAAGTAAGTCAAGAAGGGTTTTTATGACTTTACTCCCTTTTCTGGAAAATATGATGCTATTGAGGACCTTTACCTTATGCCTCTTATCCCATGAGAAATAGTCCTTATTCTGTTTTTCCCAGTATTTCCTGTTTTTTACATTTAAGGATCTCTGGAACATGAAATATTCATCTTCCATATATTCTTCTGAAAAATAGCCTGTCAGAAGTATTGTCGCATCAAGCCATACCCCTCCGTAGGCATTGAGCAGGGCGAGCCTTAATATATCAGCAAAAAAGGCAAAGGGGATTTTCTCAGATTTTTTCTTTTTATATATGAATTCCGGTAATTCTATATAATCTCCCAGATTTTCATCATCAAGCCGTATAACAGTATAGCCTTTGCTATATTCTTCAACCGATTTCATACATAGTCTCACTATGTCAGGAATTTCCTCTTCTTTCCATCCTGTCCCCCAGTATTGCCAGATTATTTTTTTATTCCTAATCTCCCTTTTCGGTATGATGCAGCTAGACAGTGTCTGCACCTTTTCAATATCCTTATCCCTGAGATATTCTTCTATTATCCTGTTCCAGCATTTTTCTACATATTCCTGCTGATAAAGGTCTATACGGTAGTCTATTGCCTTTCTCATTCCTTTTGGAAGTATTCCCTTATATAGAATCTTCCAGGGACTTCTGTTCAATTTCTGCCTGAATTTATAATATCTTGAGTCCAGAGAAAATTCATATATTTCAGTTTTCCTATTAAAAATATGCTTATTCATCATTCTATAATTTCCTATTAAACATTCTAATTTTTAAAGCTTTTATTATACAGTCCACTATAGATTCCGTTTAGCTGCAGCAATTCATCATGTTTTCCAAGTTCCTTTAATTCTCCCTGCTGTATCACTGCTATCTTATCACTGTTCTCTATAGTAGAAAGCCTGTGAGCTATGACAAATGTCGTCTTTCCTTCCATTAATTTCTCAAGAGCGTCCTGAACAAGCCTTTCAGACTCATTGTCAAGGGCACTTGTAGCTTCATCAAGTATAAGTATCTGAGGATTTTCAAGAATTGCCCTTGCAATAGCTATTCTCTGTTTCTGACCGCCGGACAGTTTTACTCCCCTTTCACCAATTTCAGTTTCATACCCGTTTTCCAGATTTCCTATAAATTCATGAGCATTTGCCTTTTTTGCAGCCTCTATGACATCCTCTTCAGATGCCTCCGGATTTCCATATT
>CAYYAV010000428.1:0-1603 GCA_964469865.1 uncultured Fusobacteriales bacterium
ACCCTTTTAAGTATTCCTATAATATCAGATTTTTCTCCAATACTTCCATTATCAGTACATATTATAGTTTCAATATTCTCATATTCCAGTTCAAATCTTTCAATCAGCTTAAGTATATTTTTATCCCGTCCCCCTGCAATAAAAGTTATTTTTATATCTTCTTTATTTTCCAGTATTTTAAGCATAAGCAGCTTCAATGGAGCCAGTCCTATTCCTCCTCCGGCTATAATTATATTTTTTATGTTATCAGGTATATCAAATCCTTTTCCTAGAGGTCCTTGAATATTTAAAATATCTCCTGTTGATAATCTTGAAAGCTCTTTTGTACCTTTTCCTGAAACTCTATATAGAAATTCAAGCTTGCCGGTTTTATAGTCTATATTATGAATACTTATAGGACGCCTTAATATCCTTATCTGATTTTTTAGCTGAAACATATAGAATTGTCCTGCTTCAGGAACTGATACACCTTTGGCAGCATTCTCAGAAATAACTGACATCATATAATTATTCCCGCCTATACACCTGTTTCCTGTAATTTTTACATTTTCTAGAAATCTGGAACTGTATTCACGGCTATTCCTACTTTCAGATATCCAAATATTTTTTTTCACTTCTGCCCTTTCCTTTCTCTATAATTCTTCCAGTTCTATCTCATCTGCTGCTACAGTTCTTTCGCAGTAATAGCATTTATATTTTGTATTTTCACCTTTTTCTGATAGTATTTTTATAAATTTTGATTTGATATCTTCATGATTTGAAATGCATTTATTGTTATTACATTTTATAAAACCAATTATTTCATTAGGGATGGCCAGTTTAATTTTTTTCACTACCTTGAAATTTTCTATTATATTTATAGTTACATCTGGAGCAAGAAGGGCAATTTCTCCAAGCTCTTTTTGATCAAGGGTCCTGTCTTCGATTTTGATAATCCCTTTTTTTCCTAGTGAGCTGCTCTTAAGATTTGTTGCAACAGTTATTATTTCCTTATAATCTTTTAAATTTAATATTTCAACTATGGAAAAAGTCTTTTCTGTAGGTATATGATCTATCACAATTCCATTTTTCAATGCGGTTATCTGCAGTTCTCTACTCATTTTTTCCCTCCATATCTGTGAATTCTTTTATCCTTTCAAGTACAGTCATCATCATCGCCTGTCTTACAGGAACTCCATTTCTTGCCTGCTTAAAATACAAAGCATATTTAGTATTATCAAGATTTGTAGATATTTCATCAACTCTTGGTAGTGGATGTAGTATAATCATATCTTCCTTACACTTACCTTCTATATTCCCTCTTTCTATCCTATATATACCCTTTACTTTTTCATAATCATCAATATCAGGGAATCTTTCCTTCTGAATTCTTGTCATATAAAATACATCCAGTTCTGAAAGGCATTCTCTGAAATCATCAAGAAGTTCATATTTTATATTATTCCGTTCAAGATCTTCCAGTAAGTATTCCGGCATTTGAAGAATCTGAGGAGCAATGAAATATATTGTAGGATTAAAATATGTCAGGGCTTTTACAAGGGAATGCACCGTCCTTCCATATTTCAAGTCTCCTACAAATCCTATTTTAAGATTGTCAAGCCTT
>CAYYAV010000429.1:0-1602 GCA_964469865.1 uncultured Fusobacteriales bacterium
TAATAATAGATATATCTATATCATGTATCATAAAATTATACTAATTAAAAAAGGCTGGATAAAATAGATTTAATTCTATTTCAGACAGCCTTTTTCCCCATTTTTATCTCTGACTTTTTTGTCTTTCCCATTTTTAAGTGGGTGTAATTATATAATTAATATATTATTACCATCTCAGTATATGCCTGTCCAATCAGTTAGGCAACTTTTTTCTTTAATACCCCTAATAATAATGCAGATACTACAGATCCTATCAGAATTGCAATAAAATACATTATAAAATTATTACTTAGGAACATTACCAGTATTCCACCATGCGGAGCAGGTATCTTTATCCCGAATAACATAGTCAGGGCCCCTGCCACTGCTGATCCCACAACATTCGCCGGTATTACTCTCGTCGGATCTGCTGCTGCATAAGGTATAGCACCTTCTGTTATAAAAGACAATCCCATTACATAGTTTGTAAGTCCTGCTTCTTTTTCTTCTTCGGTAAATTTATTCTTAAATATAGTCGTAGCTAATGCTATTGCTAAAGGCGGTACCATTCCCCCAGCCATAACTGCTGCCATTGCCGCACTTCCACCACTTGTTATTGTTGCTGCCAATGTTCCGGTTCCAAATACATAAGCTGCCTTATTTACAGGTCCTCCCATATCAACAGCCATCATTCCACCCAATATCAGTCCCAAAATAACTGCACTTGAACCACTCATTGATGTAAGCCATCCGTTTAACCCATCATTGATAATCTTTACAACGGGATTTAATGCCAAGACCATTACAACACCTGTTATTAGTACAGATAACACTGGGTACAGGAGTATCATTTTTAGTCCTGCTAGTGATTTTGGTAATCCCTCCAGTGCCTTTACTAAAAATTTAACTACATATCCTGCTAGGAATCCTCCAGCCATTGCTCCAAGAAATCCTGAACCACCCGCTGCTGCTAATGCCCCTGCAACAAGTCCTGCAGTAAGAGCTGCTCTTTCTCCTATACTGAATGCTATATATCCTCCTAATATCGGTACAAATAGTCCAAATGCTGCTCCTCCGACTGTCATTAGCAATTTTGCCAGACTTGAAGTTGAACCATAACCAGCTCCTGCATTACTGTTTCCTGTCAATGTATCAGCTAGAAATGCCAGTGCTATCAATATTCCGCCACTTATTACAAGGGGAAGCATATACGATACTCCACTCATCAGATGCTTATATAGTCCTGTTTTTTCTGACGTTTTATTTGAACTTTCTGAAGATCCTGAAGCTACAAAAACGGATCCCTTTCCATCCAGTATCTGTTGTATCAGACCTTTTGCATTATTTATTCCTTCCTTCGCACCTACTTTTATAAGCTGTTTTCCATTAAACCTGTCAGTTTCGATATTTCGGTCTACTGCCAGAATTACTCCTGTAGCTGCTGCTATATCCTGTGCTGTAAGTTCATTCTTTCTACCATCTGTTCCATTAGTCTCTATTTTTATCTTTACTCCCATTTCCTGAGCTGCTTTCCTTAAGGATTCTGCGGCCATGTATGTATGAGCTATTCCTGTAGGACATGCTGTAGCTGCTATTATATATGGTTCATTTCCCGAAACGGCA
>CAYYAV010000430.1:0-1602 GCA_964469865.1 uncultured Fusobacteriales bacterium
ATCTGCCGATTGAACTAAAAGCTTTCCCAAGCATAGCATTTATTGGCTTATTAAATTGTGATTCTAACATGAGTAAGTTATTTGCAGAGTTAAGAATGTTTCCAAAATTAGAATCAATTCGAATAGAAGAAAGTAAATATGTGAAATTTACAAACGCACTTGGGAAAAATAATAGTTTGAAAAATATTACGATTTTCAGATGTGATTCGGTATATATTAGTAAGGAATTTCTTGAAAGTATTCAATTGACTAATTTGGAATTATATATAGAGAATGTGCCAAAAGTTGTTTTTGAATCAGGTGCTTCTTTGGATTCTATTAATGATTTTTCTTGGGTTGGGAGTTTAAAGCGAAAGAGTTCTAATGATATTGAACATATTATTAATTCGATTCAATACGTGCAGAAATTCCAAATATTAGGGATTAAATCAAATACATTTCCGAACAATCTAAAGAAATGTGAATATTTATATCTTGGATTGATGGGACTTGATTCATTCAATATATCAAAAGAATTCGAATTCAGAGTACTTAATTTAGGAGGAAATATATTAAGGACTATTCCTTTGAATTTGTATGATCAAACAGGAATACTCTGCCTTGACTTTTCAATGAATCAAATTAGAGAATTTCGATTTGACAAACTAAATGCAAATACATTTGCCCAAATACCGGACTCTTTACTGAATTCATATTGGAATGAAAAGCAAGCATATCACAATTCTGAATTAAATCTTGACTGGAATTTAATTGATTCTGTTCAAACCTTTTTCGATACATGTATTACGAAAGATTACGAGATTTCGTTAAGCTACAACAATCGCAAACCTAAACCAGAATTTGCTGGATTTGAGCCAAAAGAATTCGAAGACTATGATTCTAAGAAATTTACTTTTACTCTACCGAAAGGCTTATTTAATCTTCAATTTCGAGGGCAATTAAATCTAATTGGTTATAATTTGTCAGAAGAAGAAAAAGATAAAATCCGCAAGCATTTTAAGTATGCTGAAGTAATCTTTGAAGAGAAAAAAAGAAGATAACTAAATAATTATATTTACGACAATCTTGCATCTAAAACTTGCAAGATAGAACACTAACAAATGAACAAAAAACTCCTCCGCTCCGCAAAAAAATCGCAGAGCGGAGGAGTTTTTTTATGCCAACTGCTGAATAAGGATAGAGTATAAATGCGGAAGAATCTCTTAAAATTGCCAACAAATAGACAAAATTAGCTAAAAGACTAACTTTTTGAGCTAACAGACAGACATTTTGACCCAACGGAACGACTTTCTGAGCTAACAGACAAACATTTTGAGCTAACAGAATAACTTTTTGAGCTAACGGAATAACTTTTTGAGCTAACGGAATGACTTTTTGAGCTAACAGACCAGTTCGTTGAAGCAAAATGTCTGTTCGTGAATGAGAAACGGCTGTCCGATGGTGAGAAACGGTTATCTGATGGAGAGAAATGGATGTCCGATGATGAAAAACTAATGTCCGATGAAGAGAAATGTCTTTATTATCCCACTACTTCCCATTCGCTCTCTACTCGCCAATACAATTTTTATGACCAAAGTGGGTCTATGTGTATGCGAGTGATGG
>CAYYAV010000431.1:0-1588 GCA_964469865.1 uncultured Fusobacteriales bacterium
AAATTTTTGGAGAAGTTCTAGAGGTAAAAACAGGTAAAGCTCAGGATATATTATTTGGGAATGATAAGGAAACAATAAAAACTGCTATAAAAAAGAGACCTGTAGGCGGGGCCTATATTACTAAATTGGGACCTGAAGGAGATGAAGTAGGGCTAAAGGAACACCATGGAGGAATAAACAAGGCTTTATTTTCGATTTCAACTTCTGCCTTTAATGAACTGAATAAAATAACAGGAAACTGCTTTAAATGGAATGGAACGGCTATTTATGGAGAAAATCTCGTCATATCAGGACTGGATGAAGACAGTGTCTGTGTAGGAGATGTATATGAAATAGGGGAATGTATCATTGAAATATCGCAGCCAAGAAAACCTTGTATAAGATTATCTAAAAATACAGGCTGTTCTGATATGCGTGAAACAATAATAGAAACCGGTTGGACAGGGTGGTATTCAAGAATTATCAGTGAGGGAAAAGTTATGAAGGGGGATAAGATGATTCTTAGGAAAAGAGTTTATCCTAAACTGACAATAAAGCTTTTAAATGAACTCCTTATAAATCACGAAGGAAAGGATGACCTTCTTAAAATGGCAGTTGAAGCACCTGAACTTGCTCCTGCATTTAAAAAATACTTGATACCTAAAATAAATGAATAGGAGATAAGTTTATAAAAACTTGTAAAAGGAGATTAATGTTTAAGTCCAAGAAAGAGAGAAATTTTTAGATTAAAGGTGATTTTATGGAAGAAATCCTGCATTATGAAAATGTTTCCTTTGTCAGGGAGGGGAGAATAATTTTAAAAAATGTAAACTGGCATATAAAAAAAGGTGAAAACTGGGCTTTATTGGGACTCAATGGTTCCGGAAAGTCCACGATGCTTGGAATGATACCTGCATACACCTTTCCTACAAAGGGGGAAGTAAGGGTATTTGGACATAGGTTCGGTAATTATGTATGGTCAGAAGTAAAAAAACGGATAGGTTTTGTAAGCTCTTCATTAAACAGTTTTTTATCCACCTTAAACAGGGAAAAGTTAAAGGATGTGGTAATATCGGGTAAATTCAGTTCCATAGGAATTTATCAGGAGGTAACAGAGGAGGATAGGGAAAGGGCAAGTCAAATAATAGAGGATTTTAGAATATCGTATGTAAAGGATAAATTTTTTTCCACACTTTCTCAAGGGGAGCAGCGAAGGACACTTCTTGCAAGGGCGTTTATGAATGAGCCGGATCTTCTTATTTTAGATGAACCATGTTCGGGATTAGATGTGAGTTCAAGGGAGTACTTCCTCTCTGTCCTTGAGGGGAAGGCACAAACAGAGAATATCCCGTTTATATATGTCAGTCATCAGATAGAGGAAATAGTCCCCTCTGTAACTCATGTAGCACTTTTAAAGGATGGAGAAATAATGGCACAGGGGTTAAAGGAAGATATACTTACTGATAGACTTCTGACAGGGCTTTTCGGTATAAATGTAAGGGTGGAATGGGAAAAGGATAGACCATGGCTAATAGTAAAATAAGTAAATGAAATGTTAATATATAAAAAAAATATTATAAAAAAACAGCAAAAAATACTATTAAGAAAA
>CAYYAV010000432.1:0-1584 GCA_964469865.1 uncultured Fusobacteriales bacterium
TCTATCTTAAATTCCTTCAGCCCTTCGTATCCCAGTGCCTTTGTAAACCTTATTACTGTAGGGGTACTTACATTGGAATTCCTCGCTATTTCTTCAAGCCCCATTTCCCCTATTTTTTCTTTGTTTATTAAAATATAGTCGGCTACCTTTTTTTCTGATTTTCTTAATTCACTGTACGTTTCCCTTATCTTTGCCTCATAATCCTTGATTTTATCCATAATAACACCTCTTGATTTCAATACCTTATTGTATAACTTATTTTAAAATTTTGTCAACCTGTAATTATTAATATTTTTCCTGAATTTTTCAACTGATACTGAAACCATATATATAAAAGTATATTTACTTTCTTTATGAATAAATAAAAATAGCAAATTTTCAACAGGCTGTTTTATTGTAATTATTTACCATTCTATAGTAATATTCCTCTTTTTTCTCTTTTACGATATGTAAAGATATATTTAAACCCTATTTCTTTCAGCATATTCATCATCCTTAAATTATGCTTTGCCAGATTTTCATAATAATGGGAATCAGAACCTACTGTTATTATTTCTCCACCAAGTTCCCTATACAATGTAAGTACTTCCTTACCGGGATACGGTTCTCCCACTTTATTTTCATATCCTGAACCATTTACTTCTATTCCTATCCCCTTATTAATTGTCTGTTTCAGGATTTCACCTATAATTTCCCTGTAATCCTGAAAATTATAATTCCCATATATTTCAAATGCGTATCTCTTCATTAAGTCGAGATGCCCCACAATATCAATATCTGAATTTACTACCATATCATATACTTCCCTGAAATAATCGTAATAAAGTGAATATTTATCCTTATCCTTCATGTAGGTCCTCAGCTTTACTCCGTCTATATTATGGACAGAACCTATAATAAAATCCAGATCCATTTTATCAAGCTGGTTTTTCAGATTTTCCTTGTAATTTTCCAGATGTGGTTCTCCTATTTCCAGACCCTTACCTATTATCAGTCTTTCTCCAAATTTTTCCCTCGCCTTCAGGATTTCCTCAGAATATCTTTTATAATCAAGGACTCCATAGCTTACATCCCTAGGATCTACGCTGAAATGTTCTGTAAAACATATTTCGGAAATCCCTATTTCTACAGCCTTCTCACAGGTCTCTTCCACAGTACTTTTCCCGTCAAAGGAATTTGTAGAGTGAATATGATAGTCTACTATATCCATGTTAATTATCCCTTCCTTACCTATAAATAATATCATTTATATCTATTATATATCCTATTCTATCTTTTATCTCGTTCCATTAATAATAATAGCTTTCTTCCTTTAGCTCAACAAAATAGACTTCCGCTTCTTCGTAGCCCAGACCTTTTATCTTATTTTCCAGTATCCTGTATACACTTTGTTCTATTTCTCTGCTCCTCCTGAACCAGTTAACTTCCACTAAAGGATAGGTTTCTATTTCTTTACCGTCAAATATATAGGTATTCTGAGAAAATTCCAGTATAAAGTTATCTCTCGGAGTATTTACTATTTCTGACAGCTCATTTACAAGCTCCCTGCTTATTTCTTTAAGTTCCTTTATCTGTATTCCTTTA
>CAYYAV010000433.1:0-1584 GCA_964469865.1 uncultured Fusobacteriales bacterium
GCTTTCGGATAAGTTCCCGATGCATAGGAATATGCTGCCATCCCTATTCCCCTTTTAAAGTCCTTTCTTCCTTCATTTTCCTTTCTGATTCTTTCTTTTCTCTCTTCCCATCTGAATGCTTCTTTTCCCTGCATAATACATTCATCAACTATTGCCGAATCAAAAAATCTGTTCTTTTCTTTTACTTCCTCAGGAATCATATTTAACATCCTAAAATCTATAGGTTCCATATTTATCCTTCTCGCTACGTCATCCATAAATGACTCTATGGCAAATATCACCTGAGGAACTCCATAACCTCTAAATGCTCCCGCTGTTGCCGTATTAGTATAGACTGTCTTTATCTCATATCGAAAATTAGGAAGATGATACAGTGTCGCCAGTATTCCCATTCCTTTCATTCCTACAACATGCCCATGTGAAGCATAAGCTCCATTATTTGATAATATGTGGGTTTCTAGTGCTTTTATCTTTTTATCCTTGTCAAGTCCCAGTTTAAATTTATATGATATTGCATGTCTTACTCTTGTCGCAAAAAGCACTTCTTCCCTTTCCAGCTCAAGTTCTACAATTTTCCCTCCCATAACCATACTCAATGCTACCGTCAAAGGTTCTATAGTAATATCCTGCTTATTTCCAAATCCTCCACCGATAAAGGGCTTTATTACTCTGAATTGCCCCCAAGGCATGTTAAAAGCTTGTCCAAGTATTCTTCTACATATGTGAGGAATCTGTGTAGAAGATACACATACCCATCTGCCATCTATATCCTGATAAGCATAGGCTATCTGTGACTCCATATGGCAATGTTGCACCTTAGGAGTTCTATATTCTCCTTCAAATATATACTCTGACTCCTCAAACCCTTTGTCCATATCTCCGTTAATTATATCTGTTGCCGCTATAATATTGTTTTTTGTCCCTTCATGTATTTCAACTGCACCTTCTGCTAAAGCTTCTTCAGGCTCAAGGTAGATTGGATATTCCTCATATTCAACTTTTATCTTTCTAACAGCTATATCTGCTGCTAATTTAGTTTCTGCTATAACAGCAGCTATTTCATCTCCGTATAGCCTCACTTTTCTTGTCAACAGGTTCCTGTCTGCCACATCCTGCTTTTCTTTTATCAGTGTATATGGATGTCCCGCTGTAGGGAACTTATAATCTGGCAGGTCTTCAGGCAGGACTATTTTTATAACTCCTTCGACTTCCAAGGCTTCACTGATGTCATAACTTTTCACGATTCCATGAGTTATTGTTGCACGACAAATTTTTGCATAAAGCTTCTTATCAGTAGGTATATCCGCTGTATAACGGGCTTTACCTGTTACTTTAGCATAAGCATCCCAACGGTTAATACTCTGCCCAATAACTTTTTTTGACATGATTCTCCTCCTTTAAATTTATTTAAAATTATTATGTATACATATGTTCTGTTTCATATTATTTGACAAACAAAATATTACTTTGTTTTATTGATATTCCTCATTACCTTTTTACCACATTTTTTTTTCTTGTCAAGTGTTACTATTAATTTTTTTAACATAAATAATATTTTTTTATCTTTGTTTATATTTATTTTAA
>CAYYAV010000434.1:0-1584 GCA_964469865.1 uncultured Fusobacteriales bacterium
TAGCATTTTTTCGTCTTTAATATCTTCAGCACTTATCTTTTTTTGTGGTAAATGATTTAAATCTGTTATTTTTTCTATTCTTTCTTCCCTTTTTTTCTGTTCCTGCGGCAAATACTTTAATAACGAAAGAATATATGATATAAATATAAGTACAAAAAAGACTATCAGCATACTTACTACAGATATGTATACAGAATCCCAGAATCCTACCAGTGAACTACCGAATATTATACTTTTCATCCCTTCTCCTTCCAGTTAAAAAATGACATTTATTGTCTGCATCTTTATTTCTTCCTTCTTTAATATTTCTTCTGGATTATTCCTGTTTTCAAAATATGTTTTTGCTACTTGGGGAAACATGGCATATGTCAGCACCTCTTCTGTATTTTTTACCAGATTCCCTGCTTCCTCTTTTATTTCCTCATATTCATTTTCCATTAAATCAGCCGGTCTTCCAGTAAATATTGCCTCATCTCCCACTATATTCCTTTTTACCTCGTCTGAAACCGGAACAGGTGATTTTCCATATAGACCTTTTACATAGTCCTTTATCTCTTTAGGTATCATTTTATATCTGCTTCCTGATAAAACATTAAATACTGATTGTGTCCCTACCATCTGGCTTAAAGGAGTTACTAGAGGAGGATACCCCATATCTGATCTTACACGTGGAATTTCCCTTAAGACATCTTCATATTTATGTTCAGCTCTTTGAGCTCTTAACTGGGACAGCATATTTGAAAGCATACCGCCTGGAAGCTGATATTCCACTATACTTGGTTCAGTAAAAAGTGCCTGGGGATTAAGAACACCCTCATCCAGATATTTTTTTCTTATCGGTTTAAAATATTCTGCTATTTCCTTTAACAGTGGCAGATCAAGTCCCAGATCATATCCTGTACCTTCCAGGCTCCTTACAAAGGACTCAACTGCCGGCTGTGAAGTTCCTCCGGCTAAAGGCGAAATGGCTGTATCAATAATATCTGCTCCTGCCTCTATTGCTTTTATATAGGTCATTTCAGCTAATCCGGCTGTGGAATGGGTATGAATCTCTATCGGAACCTTAACTGTTCCTTTAAGTTCCGTTACCAGTTCATATGCCACATAGGGAAGCAGAATTCCAGACATATCCTTTATTGCAATGGAATCTGCCCCCATATTTTCCATTTCCTTTGCCAGATTCTTATAATATTTAATTGTGTGTACAGGGCTTATTGTATAGCAGATTGCCAACTGGCTATGGCCTCCATATTTTTTTGTACTTTCAGATGCCTTTCTTATATTCCTCACATCATTCAAAGCATCAAAAATCCTCACTATGTCTATGCCATTTTTTATTGACTCCTCTACAAACTTTTCCACGATATCATCAGCGTAATGCCTATAACCTAATAGATTCTGACCCCTTAAAAGCATCTGAAGTTTTGTCCTGCTGACTCTTTTCCTTATCTCCCTGAGTCTCTCCCATGGATCTTCATTCAGAAATCTTATAGATGAATCAAAGGTTGCACCACCCCACACTTCCATGGAATAAAACAGATCGGAAGAGCACACGTCTGAACTCCAGTCACAGCGATAGATCTC
>CAYYAV010000435.1:0-1584 GCA_964469865.1 uncultured Fusobacteriales bacterium
AAAAGATAGTTTTTCTACTTCTCTATATATTCCCCATCTGTCCTTTGCAGCATCTATTTTATTGCTTGATCTTGAGTTATCCAGTACCCTATAATATGCAAGATTTTCTTCAAGTCCATATACCTTTCCTGTTTTTTTGACTATCTCGAGCCACAGTACATAGTCCTCATTCTTTTTTCTTTCCTTAAAGTATTTCTTTCCCAGTTTCCCTGCATTATATACCACTGTAAGACAGCCCATGTAGTTATTTTTCAGAAGATCCTTATAAGTAATGACTTCCCGTATTTTTATTTCATTTAAGGGCCTTCCTTCTTCACTGATCCTCGTATATCCTGTACAGCTTATATCTGCTTTCTTCTCTTTCATGAAAGAAATCTGCCTTTCCAGTTTTGTCCTTTCCCAATAGTCATCAGAATCAAGAAAAGCTATGTATTCTCCTTGAGCCATGTCAGTCAACATATTCCTACCTTTTACAACTCCAGTATTCTGCTCAGCACTCGTTATTCTTATACGGCTATCTTTATCGGCATATCCTTTTGCTATCTCATAGCTTGCATCTTCAGACCTGTCATTCATTATGAGCAGTTCCCAGTTTTCATAAGTCTGTGCCAATACACTTTCTATTGCTTCAGCTATAAATTTTTCTGTATTATACATGGGAGTTATTATTGAAACTTTGTCTTTTTCCATTCCGTTCTCCTAATTTACTTTCAATCAGTTCATATACCCTCTTACAATTTTCCTTATCAGTATATTTAAGAAATTTACCTTTCAGCCTGCTGACCTTTTTCTGCATTATACCGTCATACTTATAGCCGTTATCTACAATTTTTATTATTTTGTCCACACATTGACTTACTGTATGTGCCTCTTCACCGAAAAGGTCATTTTCAAGGTTTACATAGGATCCTACTTTATTTTCATACTCATCCTTATCGAATTGAAAGAATATTATCGGTTTTCCGAGATAGAGATAGTCGTAGGCAACACTTGAATAATCTGTTATAAGTATATCAGATTTCATAAGTTCTTTTGTTATATCCGTATCCTTTGGAAGAAGTGTCACATTTTTCCCAAAGGATATATTTTTAAACTTGTCCAGATAACCATGCATAAGCTGGTGTATATAGATATTAAGTTTTATATTTTTTTCTTCAAGGAATCTATTTAACCTTTTATCAACCAGTAGACCCGTTATATTTCTAAAATATTCTGTTTCTTCTATGGAAACTGTCTCAGGTCTTATCCAGTTTCTCCAGGTAGGCATAAAAAATATCTGTGCAGTTTCTACTTTTACATTATAAAGCCTGTCATATCTTGGATATCCTGTTATAAAAGTCCTTCCTTCAGGAATATTCCACCAGCTGTCTGTCTTTACCTTCTTTTCATAATCTGAATCGGCTATGTTTATATCATAGGATCTTACCAGTTTTTCTGCTATTTTTTCTGTCTTCGGATTCATAGCCTTCCTTACTTTAAATCCGACTGTTCCGTGATTCAGAAAAACTTTTAACGGTTTATAGTGAAACCTGTTTACAAAAGGAACCACAAATAGATATGGAGCTATATCTGCTGATACTGAAT
>CAYYAV010000436.1:0-1581 GCA_964469865.1 uncultured Fusobacteriales bacterium
TATTTTTTACATTGTATTTATGCCTGTTTTATATTAAAATATAGTATATAAATCATTTTTAGAGGTGAAAATATGTATAATACTCAACTTGAAACATTTATAAAAGTAGCTGATGTGGGGAGCTTCTCAAAGGCAGGAGAAGAGTTATATATTACTCCAACAGCTGTTATAAAACAGATAAATACACTAGAAAATAGGTTAGGGTTGCAGCTTTTTATACGGACATACCGTGGATTGACATTGACTGAAGCTGGAAAGTCATTATACAAAGATGTAAAATATATAATAAAATATTCCAGACAGTCTGTTGAAAGAGCAAAAGAAATTAATTTGAAAAACAGAAATACAGTAAGGCTTGGAACTTCTCCGATGACTTCCGAAAAGAAATTAATAGAAATATGGAATAAAGTGAGAGATGAAGAAGAAAATATAAAAATACAGTTTATCCCGTTTGAAAATACGCTTGAGGCAACAAAGGAAATGCTCAGTAATATGGGGAAGAACATAGACATTGTTGTAGGAATTTATAATGAAAGAATGCTGAGGAGCAAAAACTGTGCGTCAACTAGCCTATTTAATGAACCGCTTAGATGTGCCGTTTCTGTAAATCATAAACTTGCAGACAAGGAAATAATCACATATGAAGATTTATATGGAGAAGATGTAATGCTTATTCAAAAAGGCTGGAATAAAGCAATGGATGGTTTGAGAGAAGAAATTATACGGAATCATCCTAAAATAAATATCAGAGATTTCAGTTTCTTTGATCTAGGAATACTCAACCAATGTGAAAACAGTAATAGTGTGCTTATATTAGTTGATAATTATGAAGGAGTGCACCCGTTATTAAAGATAATTCCTGTAGAATGGGAATTTAACACACCCTTTATATTGATTCATTCGGATAATCCAACTGAAATAGTAAAAGAATTTATAGAGAAAATAAAAATGGGAGCGGAGAAAATAAATAAATATTTAAAGTAGTCTTATGTTATATAAGGCTATTTTATTTTGAAACATATAGATATAACCAAAAGGTATAAGCTTAATTACTTTTTTAGACTTCTGTAATAGTAAATTTTAAAGTATAATAAATTCATAAATAGAAAGGAGTGATTAAAATGGCAAGAAAGTTATTAATATTAACATTATTTTCTATATTCTCCGTTGTAACATTGATGTGTGGAGAATCTAAATATAGAGGAGACAAAAATATGAAACAGAAAAATAATGCTGACAGCTATATAATAAATACAGCATCGGAAAAACAGGAAGTGGATAATAACAGAAGCAGTGGCAAGCAGTTATTAGCAATGTAGACAACTATTAAGTAAATATAAAGAAAAGGAGAAGAACTATATGTCAAAAAAAATATTAATAATAGGGGCGACAGGCTCAATAGGAAATAAGTTAAGAAAGACACTTCTTGAAAAAACAGATTATGAATTAACGCTCTTTTCAAGACGTGCAGATAAAATAAAGATAGATAAAATAAGGGAAAAAGCAGTATCAGGAAATGTAAACAGTAAAGCTGAACTGGAAGGGGCAATAGCAAATCTGGTTTTAAGACTGATTGAAGAT
>CAYYAV010000437.1:0-1573 GCA_964469865.1 uncultured Fusobacteriales bacterium
CTCGTCGGGCTCATAACCCGAAGGTCGTTGGTTCAAATCCAGCTCCCGCCACCAATTTGCCTAGATAGCTCAGTTGGCTAGAGCATGCGGTTCATACCCGCAGGGTCGAAGGTTCGAATCCTTTTCTAGGCACCACTTGATTAAATTTGAATAGGATGATATATAATAGGGAGATTCAGTTCTTTCTTTTTTTATTTATAAAGATTTCATCTATAAAGATCTCATCATATTGAAATATTTGTTAAAAAAATATTTGACAATCAAAATAAAATGTGGTATACATTAATAGTGAATAAAAAATCATTTAATGGAGGAACTGATATGTCAAAGATAGGAATTTTTTATGGATCAACAACTGGAGTTACTGAAGATATAGCAAATAGAATAGCCGGGAAACTGGAAGGATCAGAAGTTTATAATATTGCAGGAAATGAGGATAAATTAGGTGATTTTGATGT
This sequence comes from uncultured Fusobacteriales bacterium, assembly GCA_964469865.1. Classification (GTDB taxonomy): domain Bacteria; phylum Fusobacteriota; class Fusobacteriia; order Fusobacteriales; family Leptotrichiaceae; genus JAGOWQ01. The sequence continues at coordinate 459 of CAYYAV010000437.1, forward strand.
ATTAATTTTAGGAACTTCTACATGGGGATTTGGAGATTTGCAGGATGACTGGCAGACAGCTTTAGATGGCTTAGCAAGTCTTGATTTAAATGGAAAGAAAGTAGCATATTTTGGAACTGGAGATCAGGAATCCTTTGCTGACACGTATATAGATGGAATTGGAATTATAAATGATGAAATAGCCCATACAGGAGCAACTGTAATTGGACAGACGAGCACAGAAGGATATGAATTTAGCGGATCAAAAGCAGTTGTAGATGGTGAGTTTCTTGGACTGGCCATAGATGAAGTGAATCAATCAGACTTGACTGATGAAAGGGTAGAAAAATGGACAGCGGAGTTAAAAAAAGCTTTATAAAGTATAACTATGAACTTTTTGCTCATCATTTATATGAACTGGAGAAGGGACTACGTCATTTAGTGCTGCATACTGCCCCGGTAGAAATGATGGGAGAAATGATAAAAAAGTTAGAAAAGAATGATCTTGATTTTTATATACAAGAGTTAAGTAGTGAAAAAATAAATCTTTTTTTTGGTGAAAAGGAATGTATTGAAATAATAAAAGGATTTAAGAATAAAGAATTAAATAAATATACTCCGGAAGAGGATTTTATCCTCGGAATTATGCTAGGTTATGATACTTTAAAGCAGACAAGGAGATATCTGAAATTCAGGGATAGGATATAAATAAGAGTTTAAATATGTCTATTTAAAAGACAGATTATATAATTACGGTTTTAGGTATATTTTATATATAACTAAAATAAATTGAAAACTAAATATTAATATCTTATCATATCTAACCATAAATTGTGTTTGATGATAGTAAAAGTCTACGGTAAGGAGAAAATATGAGAGCCGGTAGTATGATAGTAGACCCAAGTACAGATTCTAGCACCGGAAGTATATTATGTCCAGACGGATATAATATTAAAAGAGAATTTGTATCAGCCGAAAGTTTAGTAATGGCTAATCTATTTGATAAAGATAGAAATTTTGATGTTATAATACCATACGTAAGTGGTTACAAGTGGTCAGTTGATTATTTTAGTAATATATGTAATATAAACGATGATCTAACACAACTAGATATCAATAAGCCAATAACAACACAG
>CAYYAV010000438.1:0-1568 GCA_964469865.1 uncultured Fusobacteriales bacterium
AAATTTCATTGCCGACGAGCTTGACTGCCAAATAAGTGCTTGGAATAGCCGTTCCCAGCGCAACAACAAGCAGTGACAGTTTCACTCGCCGCTCTACCTTGGCGTCAGAAAATCCATGCCTCTTTAATCGCAAAACCCGAATGCCTATCACTGTTGCCAGCCCAATGAATACACAGTTAATCGTGTACAAATAGAGTGCACCACCGACAAAGTTCCATTGTCCGGTTGCAACTCCAAATCCAGCTGTGCATACAGGGGGCATCAGTGCCGTTGCAATGGCAACCCCAGGAATAACATTTGATTTTTCCTGCCTGGTTGCACCAACAATACCCGCCAATCCGCCGAAAATTGCGATGAGCACGTCCCACACAGTGGGCGTCGTGCGAGCTAACAGCTCGGATTGCGCATCTTGCAATGGGGATAGAGAGAAATACAGGGTTGAAACGACTAAACTAATTACGGTAGCAATACCGAGATTTGATATCGCCCGCTTGAACAAATCAAAGTCATAAATCGCGACACCCAATCCGGCGCCCATAATTGGACCCATCAATGGGGATATCAACATGGCGCCAATAATGACCGCTGTAGAATTGACGTTGAGCCCGACAGATGCAACGAATATTGCGAATATCAATATCCATGGCGTTGCGCCTGAAAGCTCAACGCCATCTCTGATGCGGCGCTCAATCTCCACATCTTCCGCTTTATCAGTAAACAGACTGAATCGATCAGCGAGTGCATGGCGGAACCTGCCAACCACTGGATTAATTGATTGCTCGCGTTGATTACTATGCTTCACGATAGTCCTTATTTATTTTTTGACTTGATGGACGATTCAATAACCCAGCCAATAGTTAATCCTTGGCAAAGCATTGAAAAAATGACCACCCCGTAGGTCAACGCGAGGATGACGTCACGCGATGGGCCAGCAGGTAACGATAGCGCCAGCGCGACAGAAATCCCCCCACGCAGCCCTCCCCACGTCAACACCTTCCATGCACCCTTCGGAAGTTGCATCCGTCGCTCAGTCAGGCTGATCGGCAAACCTACGGTGATCCATCGTGCAAAAGTAGTGATGGCAATTACAGCGACACTCAACCCAAATAGACGCCAAGACAGGGATAGCAAAACTATCTCTAGTCCTAGAAGGACGAACAAAACAGCATTCAGTATTTCATCAATCAATTCCCAAAATAGATCCACATGATGGCGTGTCGCGTCGGACATCGCCGTGTCGCGGCCATGGTTGCCGATCAACAAACCTGTCACTACCATTGCCAGAGGCCCCGAGAGATGCAGTTTTGTTGCTAGTAGGTAGCCGCCGAGTACACCTGCGAGAGTTAGTAGTACCTCAACACTGTAGTTGTCTATGCTTCGCAGCATATAGTAGAGCAAGCCTCCCAAGGCAAAACCAATGGCTAGACCGCCACCCACTTCATGAACTACTAGCGATGATATTTCTGTGGCGTCTGGTGCTGTTCCCTTGGTTGCAATACCTAGCAAGATAGCGAAGAGTACGACGCTCACGCCATCGTTGAAGAGCGACTCTCCGGCGATGACCACAT
>CAYYAV010000439.1:0-1560 GCA_964469865.1 uncultured Fusobacteriales bacterium
ATTGGCTATTTCGGAGAAGTGCATCCGGATGTGCAGAATAATTATGCTATTTCAAAAGATAGAAAAAAATCTGCGATGTGGTTAATAAAATCATATAAAGAACTTGGTTGGGCAAACCGCTTAATAGGCTATCTTAGAGATGCTGAGACATATTATAAAAAAGGGCGCGATATTTTTATTGAGGAAGATGGAATCGTACAAAAAGAATTCCAATATGATTATGGTATGATATTGAATAATCTTGTGTTTATATATTCAAACTATAGCAGCACCCAAAGAAAAGCTATTGACGAAGCCCAAAAGGCAATAAATCATTGGAAGAATTATGGTAATATTATCGGATTAGGTGCTGCATATATCGTATATGGAATCGCTTGCTATCGCGCAAATAATGCAGGTCTTGCTATGGAAAATTTTGATGAAGCTTTGCGAATTTTTGAGCCATTATGTGAAAAGACATGGCTAGGACAAATTTTTGTTTGGAAAGGCGCTATGCTTAGAACAATTGGAAAATATGAAGATGCTGAAAAATTTTTAAATAAAGCGTTGGAAACTAATACTCCTTTTATTAAGCCAATGGCATTAAATCGTTTAGGTCGCGTATATATGTCTCAGCGAAGATGGGAAGAGGCTAAAAAAGAGTTGGAAAAAAGTATTGAAGAGGCTCGAAAAATGCCAGATTACATCTATTGGTTGGTATCTCTTTCCAGATTGATTATAATTGCAGCAGAACAAAAAGAATATAATCGTCTAAATGAATTCAAACAACGCATAGAAAATTCAGTGCGTGAAATTAAGAAACCCGATAAAGGAAGTATTGGAGTAGCTTATGTCGCTTTAGCTCGTTTAGCATTGGGTAATAAAGATATTTGTAAATCAGATAAGGTTAATTTAGCTGTTGATTATTTGCAAGAAGCAATTAATTGTGGCACTGAATCGGGGTCTTATGCAAATCAAGAATGGCCGAAACGTATCGCTAGAATAGAAACCGAGCTTAGAAATTTAGATCATGAAGTTGTCCATGAAATAGGAGAAAAATTATCAGCTTTTATAAAAAAGAAGGAAGTTGAGAACAATGATTATGACGATTTTAGAGAATATATATCAAAATTGAAAAATTGGGGAAAGCTTGAGATCTAAAATAGAGGCTGTAGGCTAAATTTGTTGTCAACTTGCAGATTGCATATCGCCAATTATAAGATCAATAGATTTGCCCTATAACCTAAACATTTCTGTTTTGTTGAAATTCATAGATAGATACTACGCCATGTGCAACTTATTCCTGGGTTCGCCCAGTATCGTGAAAATCGATTTTGAGGTTCCAAGAACCCGTAGCTGAATTTCCCCTAAAATAAGGGCTTTCAAAAAAGTTGCACATCGCGTAGATACTATTTTAAGGTAAAGTTTCAGCACATTAAAAAATGATTGATAGAGATTGTGATGCTTGTTCGCCAATTATACTTTTAGAAAATGGTCGCAAAGAAAGTCTAAAGACTTTATCCGCCTGGCTGCATCTTTCCGACGCCTGCAATCTCAATTGCGCGTATTGTTATCTGCCTC
>CAYYAV010000440.1:0-1552 GCA_964469865.1 uncultured Fusobacteriales bacterium
TTTCTTCCCATTATAGATACACCGTTTGTTGAGAAAGTCCATTTATCAGTTAACGGTCTGTTTACCCTGCTTTCAACAGTTGATTTTGAACCGATTCTCTTTTCTCCATACAGTGACTTGTATGCTTCTTCCAGCGAAATTGTAACTTTATGGTCTTTAGGGATAACCCAAGTAGGAAAATAGCATTCTATCGGATAAACTAATCCTGTATATGAAGGTCTGTCATAGTCATACATTGAAACTGTAACTGCATCTCCATATTTTTTAACTGCCGGTAGCTGTCTTATTTCTTCAAGACATGATTCCCAAGTTTCTCCGGCTGTCATTCTCCTGTCTAACGACACAGCACAGAAATCAGCAACAGCACATCTACTAGGACTTGTATAGAATATCTGTGAAGTTGTAACTGTTCCTTTTCCTAGAAAATTTGCTTCTTCCCATTCAGGATTGTACTTCTTATCAAGCATCTTCACTAAACCTTTTATTTCATTTCCTTCAGAAGCATCATTTTCATTTAAGGCCCTTATATCCTGGAGTATATCAGCCATCTTATAGATTGCATTGTCTCCTCTTTCTGGAGCTGATCCATGGCAGGAAACTCCTTTAACTTCTACCCTTATTTCCATTCTTCCTCTTTGTCCCCTGTAGATTCCACCGTCTGTAGGTTCTGTAGATACTACAAATTCAGGACGTATCTTATCTTCTTTTATAATATACTGCCAGCATAGTCCGTCACAGTCTTCCTCCTGTACACTTCCTACTACTAGAATAGTGTATTCAGGAGCAATCAGTCCAAGGTCTTTCATTATCTTAGCTCCATAAACTGCTGAAACAACTCCACCTAACTGGTCGCTTGTTCCTCTTCCTCCTATTTCTTCATCAGTTTCATATCCTTCATAAGGATCGAATTCCCAGTTTCTTATTTCTCCTATTCCTACTGTATCTATATGACCGTCAAATGCAATTATCTTTGATCCTGTTCCCATATACCCCAGTACATTCCCCTGAGGATCTATTTCTACTTTATCAAATCCTACTTTTTCCATTTCTTCCTTAATTCTTAGTGCATGTCCTTTTTCTTCAGCACTTTCACCGGGTATTTTTACTAGCTCCCTTAAAAATTTTGTCATGTCTGCCCTGTAACTTTCCGCTTTTGATTTTATTTCTTCAAAATTCATCTTATCTTCCTCCTAAATTGTAGTTTATTTTGTATTTATAAAACTTTTTTAAACCCTAATAATACAATATTTTTTAGCTTTAATTCCTCACTTTTCTCCACTTTCTTATTTTGTCCTATATTCTCCATCCCATACTATATCTCTGTATTTTTCAGGATCTGTATCTCCCTCTGTGCTGAAGAAGAGTATTTTAGAGTTTTCATCCAGTTTCAATGCCTTCTTAAGTTCAGCATAGCTTTCATCTTTCAATATATTAAATAATGCTCCTAAAGTTGCCGCCCCTGATTCTCCTGAAGTTACAGGTTTATCTCCTTTTAGCGGTGCAGCAAGCACTCTCATCCCCTTAGCTGCTACATAGTCAGGACATGAAAGGA
>CAYYAV010000441.1:0-1550 GCA_964469865.1 uncultured Fusobacteriales bacterium
GATGTGAAGATGAAATAGTAATAGATGAAGCTGAAAGTGTAAAAAAATCTTATCCTCATTTCTGGGATGATTTTGAGAAAATGGGAGGGAAATTATTATGAGCAGATTATTTTTGACATCTTATTTAGCAGGAACAAAAAATTTAGTGAGAGAATTTTTAAAGGATATTCCAGAAAAAGAAATTACATTTATTCCCACTGCTTCAAATACCGAAGATTATAAAGAATACGTAGATGAAGCTAAACAAGTCTTTTTGGAACTAGGATTTTCATTAAATATTGTAGATATTTCAATAAAAGAAAAGGACGAGTTGGATAAAATATTGGAAAATACAAAGATTCTTTATGTATCAGGTGGAAATATATTTTATCTGTTACAGGAGCTGAAACATGGAAAAATTTTGGATACTATTAAAGACAGGATTTCAGATGGAATGATATATATGGGGGAGTCGGCAGGAGCAATGATTACTTCCAAAAATATAGAATATAGCCAGATAATGGACAATAAGGAAATTGCTACTGATTTAGATGATTATGAAGCATTAGATATTACAGATTTTTATATTTTACCTCATAATAACGAATTTCCGTTTGCTGAAAGTACAAAAGAAACCATAAGAGTTTATGGGAATAAATTAAACCTGCTTCCGCTAAGTAATAGTGAAGCAGTTCTTGTAGATGGGAAAGATTTTGTTATAAAAAATAATGGCAGGTAAAGAATTATAGAAAATAGGGAAGGATAAAATATGGGAGCAAATTTTGGGAAAAACTACAGGATATCGCTTTTCGGAGAATCACACGGAATTGCATTAGGAATTAATATTGACGGTATTCCGGCGGGAACTGAACTAGATTTGGGATTTATAAAAGAAGAAATGAAAAGAAGGGCTCCGGGCAGGTCAAAGCTGACTACTCCGAGAGTAGAAAAAGATGAATTTGAGATATTAAGCGGATTTGTGAATGGGAAAACAACAGGGACACCGCTTGCTATGATAGTAAGGAACAGGGATCAGAGGTCGAAGGATTATAGTGAACTGGCTAAAAAGCCGAGGCCTGGACATGCTGACTGGTCCGGAATGAATAGATATAAAGGATTTAATGATATAAGGGGAAGTGGACATTTTTCAGGCAGGATAACTACTTCCATTGTCTTTGCAGGTGCAATAGCCAAACAGCTTTTAAAAGAGCAGGGGATATTGATAGGTGCCCATATTAAGTCATTAAATAATATAGAAGACAGGGACTTTACGGAAAGTGATATCACAGAAGAGAATATAGACAGGCTAAGGGAAATGGTATTACCTACATTAAATGAAGGAATAGCCGGAGAAATGGAAAGAGCCATATTGAAGGCAAGGGAAGATTCCAATTCTCTAGGGGGGATTGTGGAACTGATGGTAACGGGGTTAAAACCGGGTATAGGAGATCCCTTCTTTGAGTCTATGGAAAGTGAACTGGCACGGATGGTATTTTCTATTCCGTCAACAAAGGGAATAGAATTTGGGGCAGGTTTTGGAATAACAAGAATGACAGGATATGAAGCAAATG
>CAYYAV010000442.1:0-1544 GCA_964469865.1 uncultured Fusobacteriales bacterium
GGCTCCACCTTATACTAACTTTTTAGGCGGACCAGTTTTTTGGGGGCAGGTCAGACGAGTCCGCTTCATTAAAAGAAAAAAATGTGATTATATTGCTTGAAAATTGTTTAGGGTCCCAAAAGGCGGATTTTTTGAATATCCTCAAATCCAGGTCGCCAATTCCGACCTTTAACGCTTTAAACGAATTTTGGCTGTTTTTTACGTTATTTAGACATTTGTTTTTTCATAGCTGTGGCAATATAACAAAAAAATGGCTTACTCAATATAGCAAAAGAAAGGATAGTCTCATGACAGCTCTTAACTCAAGCGATAACATTGTTGAAATAGGTATGATTTTCGACACAATTGAGAATTTAGACCTTATTGAGGAACAACTTTTTTATGCGCAAGACCGCTTTGTTAATATTTTTCGTAATTATATAGTAAGAGTTGTGGAGTCGATCTTTATTTTAAACAAAGATATCCATTAAATGTAACTATTCATAGCTAAAAATACAACCCCATATTGTTATGCTATACAAAAGAAGAATTGTATTTTTTGCGGATATACTTGGTTTCAAATCAACAATATCTTCAAGTTATAACATAGCTGAAGTTGAAGAAGTGACTAGCCGTATAGCTAGCGCCTTAAAACGAATACCTGAATTTTCCAATGATACAGCTAGTTGCCAATCAGAAAATATTGACTTTCAATTTACACAATTTTCTGACTGCTTTATCATTAGTTTTGCCTGTGAAGAAACTAGCCAGCTTTTTTACACCCTCCTTCGAATTCTGTGGGTACAAATGAATTTAATTTCTTTAGGATTTCTTCTACGCGGAGCAGTAACTGTAGGGCCTGCAGTTCACACTAAAGATTATGTTTTTGGCCCTGCGATTGTTGAAGCGGCGATGCTTGAAAAAGATAAAGCAATTTTTCCTCGCATTATTCTTGAAGATGAAGCTATTAAAGTTGGTGCCTTGAATGGCGCGCATGCCTATGAAGATGAGGTTTCATATATAAAAAAAATATTAGCGATTGATCCGAGAGACTCGAGATACTACATTGATTATTTCGCTGCAGCTATAACAGAGATGGATTCAGAGTATGATTATCCGGTATATTTAGTGAATATTAAGAAAATAATCCAAAAAGGGTTGCAAAACCATGATGCTAAATATATAGAAAAATATATTTGGATGAAAGAAAAGTATAATGAAGTGGCGAATAGAATACAGTTGAATATGCATAACTATGAGCAAATTTCACAGGACTCTCTGCTGGTAAGTTGCTATAAAAATGTAACAGCGATCTAAGCCGCCTGCCATCACGCGATTGCGCAGTTTAGTGGCCAACTTTGTACTATTTTAGCCAATATTAAAGTTTTGACGTTAACCAGCTTTTAGACGTGAGATTAGACGCGAATGCAATCACAGTAAAATAAAGCAATTTTTCCCGCAAAGAAAAGGCAACGATTCGAAACACGCAAAAAAACCCCCGACCATTTTTCGATGATCGGGGGTTTTGATTACCTATCTGGTGGAGCTGAAGAGAATTGAACTCT
>CAYYAV010000443.1:0-1534 GCA_964469865.1 uncultured Fusobacteriales bacterium
CGGAGGATCTGAAAAAGGAGAGGAAGATGACAGAGGCAATGATATTACTATAAATGATGATGAAGCTGAAATAATATAAGAAAATATTTGACAAAAAATTAAAAATATATTACAATAAATTGTAATGATTTCAAATTTAGAATAATTTATATGTAATATATAGGAGGATAAAAAATGGATTTCAGTTTAAACTTAGGTGCCCTTGATGAAGGTAAAAAACAGAAGATTGATGAAGATAAGCTATATGATGTAATAGTGGTGGGTTCTGGACCTGCTGCAGTTTCAGCAGCTATATATGCTGTGAGGAAAGGGCTTTCTACAGCTATGATAGGAGTAAAAGTCGGAGGTCAGGTTCTTGATACAAATGAAATAGTAAATATAATAGGAACACCGAAGACTACAGGATCAAAATATGCGGAAACCTTGGAAGAACATCTGAAAGAATATGAAATAGCATTTAAAGACGGGCATCTGGTAAAAGAGATAAAGGAAGATGGGAAAGACAAGTCTATAATTACAGATGATGGTAAAATCTATAAGTCGAAAACAGTTATAGTTGCTACAGGAGCAAAGCATAGAAACCTTAATATTCCTGGAGAAAGAGAGTATGCAGGAAAAGGAGTACATTTTTGCTCAACTTGTGACGGACCTTTCTATAAAGGACTTGATGTTGCTGTTATAGGTGGAGGAAATTCAGGAGTAGAAGCTGCCCTTGACATGTCAGGAATTGCTACAAATGTAACTCTGATAGAATTTATGCCGGAACTTAAAGCTGACCAGGTTCTACAGGATAAGATTGCCGAAAGAGGAAATATAACAATATTGAAAAATACTGCTACAAAAGAGGTAAGAGGAACTGAATTTGTCGAAGAACTGGTTGTAACTGATAGAGAAACGAATGAGGAAAAGATTCTTAAAATTGATGGAATGTTTATAGAAATAGGTCTATCAGCAAACAGTTCCGTTGTAAAAGGTCTTGTAGAGACAAATGCAATAGGTGAGATAGTGATAGATGCGAACAATATGACAAGTATAAAAGGGATATTTGCTGCAGGAGATGTTACTACGATTAGGCAAAAGCAGATAGTCATTGCTGTAGGAGAAGGAGCTAAGGCAGCACTTTCCGCATTTGACTACCTGATAAAGGAATATTAGTAACAGAATAGGATAATGGACTTTTTTCAGAGAAGTAGTGACTTTGAAAAGTCCATTTCTTTTATATCAGGAGGAATAATATAATTTAATATTATAATGAGGTAAGAAATGAATTTATTTGAAGAAATATATGTAGAAAAAAAACCTTTAGCCTACAGATATAGGCCAAAAAATCTAGAAGATTTTTATGGACAGGAAAAACTGGTTGGAAAAAAAGGGATAATAAGGAAAATAATAGAAAATGGAAAAATCATGAATTCAATATTCTGGGGAGCACCAGGAACAGGGAAAACTACATTGGCAGAAATAATAGCGGATAGGATGAATTATAATTATGAATATCTCAATGCAATAAAATCTTCAGTTTCTGACATAAAGG
>CAYYAV010000444.1:0-1525 GCA_964469865.1 uncultured Fusobacteriales bacterium
TCTTTAACATCTCCCATTAATACTCCACCTTGAATAGCTGCTCCTGCTGCAACAACTTCATCAGGGTTAATTGATTTATTAGGTTCCTTTCCTAAGTAAGATTTTACCCAGTCCTGAACTGCCGGAATCCTTGTAGAACCTCCAACTAACAATACTTCATCAATTTCATTAGGACTTAAGTTTGCATCTTCTAAAGCCTGTTTTACAGGTCCTTTTGTAGCTTCTACTAAATCCTTTGTAAGTTCATCAAAAGCTGCCCTAGTCAGTTTCTTTTCCAAATGTTTAGGTCCTGTAGCATCCATTGTGATGAACGGTAACGAAATTGAAGTTTCCAATGTTGTAGACAATTTCTTCTTAGCATCTTCAGCTGCATCTTTTAACCTCTGTATTGCCATCTTGTCGTTTCTTAAATCAATTCCTGTTTCCTTCTTGAACTCATCTGCCAGCCAGTCAATTACCTTCTGGTCAAAGTTATCTCCTCCTAGATGGTTGTTTCCTGATGTAGATATAACTTCTACGACTCCATCTCCGATTTCCAGTACAGATACGTCGAATGTTCCTCCACCCAAGTCAAATACTAATACTTTTTCTTCTTTTTTCTTATCTAGTCCGTATGATAATGCAGCTGCTGTAGGTTCATTTATTATCCTTTTTACTGTCAGTCCCGCAATTTCTCCAGCATCTTTAGTTGCCTGTCTCTGAGCATCTGTAAAGTATGCAGGAACTGTTATTACAGCTTCCTTTACTGACTCTCCTAAATAAGCTTCGGCATCCTTTTTCAGCTTTTTCAGTATCATAGCTGAAATTTCCTGTGGTGTATAATCTTTTCCATGTATATTTACTTTATAGTCTGATCCCATATGTGTCTTTATTGAAAGAACTGTTGAATCAGGATTTGTTATAGCCTGTCTTTTAGCTATTTCTCCTACTATTATTTCTCCATTATCCTTAATATTTACAACTGATGGAGTTGTCCTTCCACCATCACTGTTTGGTATTATTGCAAAGTTTCCACCTTCCATTACTGCTACACAGCTGTTTGTTGTTCCTAAGTCTATTCCTATTATTTTACTCATATCTATCATTCTCCTTTAATTTCTTATATATTAATTTTTATTTTTTACTTAATTATCTGTTATTTCTTATTCACCGTCACCATTGCCGGTCTTATTACTTTCCCTTTCATTTTATAACCTTTCTGGAAAACTTGTACAACCATGTTGTCATCCAGTTCTTCCTTACTTTCAGTCATCATAGCCTGATGTTCATAAGGATTAAAAGTCACTCCTTCTCCTGCTTCAATTTCTTCTACCCCTTCTTCTGTCAATAGATTCTTTAAATTTCTTAAAATCATATTTATACCTTCAACTAAAGCATCAAAGTTTTTTGTTTCCATCGAAGCATTTTCAGCTCTTTCCAGATTATCTACATTGTCAAGAAGTTTTACTATTATCCCTTCTGAAGCATATTTCTTCATTTCAGATACTTCATTTTCCTTCCTTTTTGTAAAGTTCTGAAATTCTGC
>CAYYAV010000445.1:0-1522 GCA_964469865.1 uncultured Fusobacteriales bacterium
ATATTGGAAGACAATTTATTGGTAACAATCCCCAATCCCAAAAATATAGGCAAAACTAATTACTTAGATTCATGAGGTGCTGCGCGGATGAAACGGGAGACTAATGAAAATTGTCGACATGAAGAAATTCAGACCTGGAAAGGGACACGTTGGTTCATAGAAGGAGATATCTCTAGTTATTTTGACACGATTGACCATGATGTATTAATCACTATGTTGTCTAGACAAATTCAGGATGGTCGGTTTATTAGGCTTATCAAAAATATGCTTGAGGCAGGATATCTTGATGATTGGAAGTTTCACAAGACTATTAGTGGAACACCGCAAGGTGGAGTTATCAGTCCTTTATTAGCTAATATCTATTTACATCAATTTGATAAGTGGGTCGGTGAAGAACTGATACCTCAATATACAAGAGGTAACAAGCAGAAAGCAAACTCAGCCTATAATCGTTTGAGTAGAAGAATTAAATGCTATCAGGATAAAGGAGATTATAAAAAAGCTCATCAGTTAATTGTTGAGAGAAGAAATCTCCCTTCAGTTGATACTTATGATACCAGCTATCGGAGATTAAGATATGTTCGGTATGCGGATGACTTTATTCTAGGCTTTACAGGTTCAAAAGCTGAGGCAAAGGCTATAAAGAAGCAAATTGGAGACTTTTTAAATACTAAGTTATCTTTGGAACTTTCTCAAGAAAAGACTTTGATTACCCATGCGACTGGAGAATCAGCTAAATTTCTGGGATATGAGATAAAAGCACAACGTGTCAATGATTATATTGATAACAAAGGGAGACGGAGTGCCAATGGTGTTATCGCATTATTTGTACCTGCATCAGTTATTGAAAGCAAATGCCGCCAATACATGAAAAATGGTAAAGCTATTCATCGTAATAACTTATTGCATGATGATGACTTTAGTATCGTTCAAACTTACCAACAAGAATATAGAGGGCTGGTTCAATATTATATATTGGCACAAAATTTGTCATGGTTCTCAAAAGTCTATTGGTATATGGAAACATCACTCCTTAAAACATTAGCATTTAAACATAAGTCATCCATTAATAAAATGTTAGCTAAATATAAGACTACCACAACTAGCACGAATGGCCGAACTGTGCCGTGTTTACAGGTAGTTGTGCCTCGAGAAGATAAACCTCCTCTAGTTGCAACGTGGGGTGGCATTTCACTTTCTTATAAAAAGAAAGCTGTAATAAAAGATGCTCCGTATCAAGTTTATGGTGGTCGAACAGAGCTTATCAATCGATTACTCGCAAATAAGTGTGAGCTATGTGGAAGTGAGGAGAACATAGAGGTACATCATATCAGAAAATTAGCAGACTTGAACAAACACAATGGGAAATTAGTTCCAAAGTGGAAAGAAATCATGTCAGCAAGATGTCGAAAAACGCTAGTGACTTGTCGGGATTGTCACCATGCAATACATAATGGTTCAATAAATACACGTTTATGAAATGAAATTACTGGAGAGCCGGATGATGCGAAAGTATCATGTC
>CAYYAV010000446.1:0-1516 GCA_964469865.1 uncultured Fusobacteriales bacterium
TATTGTTGTCATAAACCAAGTTGACCAGACTTACGACCAGCACGTCCGCGCAGCTGAGTATAACGACGAAGAGCCAGAATCGCTCGCAGTGCGTATCGAGCGAGAGCGCATCCGAATCGCCAATGAGGTCAATGCCACGCTCAACGACTTAAGCCATGACGATTCGCCTGCGATGCGCCGCTACCGCGAACAACTTGGAAACGTCGAAATTGCTTTTACGTCAGCAGTTTTGCATCGGGACTGGAAGGCAAAACGACCTGTTCCATATGCCATCGACCCTGCAGACCCAGGTGGCGTTGACCGTCTTAAGGCCCAACTGCTACGTCTCCTGTCTACCGAATCGCGTTTAGCACTCACTGCGCAGAGCATCTCCGTTGGGGCCCGCACTCATTTGCTTGACCTCCAGGCGGTGCTAGAGACGAAGCTAATTGCTATCCGCGATATCAAAGACAAGGAGGTTGCGGAGCAGAAGCTCCATACGTTTCGTAATGAATTTAGGGCGGCTAGCTCACGGTTTGAAGGGGCTGTTAAGCAGCAAGTAACGCTGCTGGCCGATAGGCTAAAAGAGCGGCGTCGTCAGCACAACGTTTTAATCGAAAACATCAGCCTACTTGCTGAACAGCAATTGGCGGCCTTCGAGTTGAATGATGTCGGTCGCCACTGGCGTACGCGTCGCTCCGGTTACTGGGGCTACATGAGCGATTTCCAAGCACGGGTCGCTAATCGCATCTTTCCCAAAGTACAAGAGATGCTGAGCGACTACACAGGCCTATTTGCGATGTTCGCGAGGGATTTTGAAGTTTATCTCAATGCGCTCTCGCAAGAGGGTGCAAAGATTAGTGATTCGTTGGAGCTTGGCTCCACCATGCCCTTTGATATCTCCGGAAAACTCAAGGAATCCCTAGAGCGCTCTCTGCAAAGTGCTCAGGAGCTCATCTCAGCCGAAGAGCTGCGCGTTACTACCATGTTGGACGACTTCGTCTCGGATGAGGTATCTGACCGTATCACTGAACGTCGCACCAAGGTCTCGGCTATTTGGGGGGCTGGGACAACGAGCAGCCAATCTGCAGAAGTCCGTGATTTCTATCGTGAGGTCAAATCGCTGTTGTCTGCTGCCCTCGATAACCATCTGAGGGAGCGTGGCGAAGAATTTGGAAAATTCTTGGTGGCAGAAGCGGAGGGAGCACCTCGTGATGCATTAAATGAAGTTCAAGTATTGCTTGAGCAGGCGGCAGATAACATTCGTGCAGCAGCCGCTGCAGTAGTTGCTGGACAAAAAGAGGCCGTTCAGCAGCTCGTTGACGCCATTAAAGGGGAATGTGCCGAATCGCTTCGTCGCGCTGATGAATTAATGGCCGTTAGCTCCGTGCCGATTGACGAATCAAACAAGCTTGGCACTTTACTTGGGAGTTCTTCCGAATCTCCATCTGTTTCCTTGCCTGCAGAAGTTGTTTCCGAATGCCCAGCAATTGTTGATGGCATCGAAAGTCCAAAGCCCGTTGAGCCCTTGGTGGCA
>CAYYAV010000447.1:0-1505 GCA_964469865.1 uncultured Fusobacteriales bacterium
AACCCGGCGTTCAAGCCGACCCGCCTACGGCGGGCGGCTTACCTTGGCCGTTAGCTTTTCAGGAGACACCGCATGGCAAGTAAAGGTGAATTAGTTGTTACCGACGTCACAACTCTCGAACTTCTCTCGAAGGACGAAGCGGCTCTGGTGTCGAAAGAAATTGTTAACGTGCGCGAAGAGGTGCAAGACTGCCCCTACCTCGAAGAGGCATTGAAAGTCCTGCCGGTGAAGGGCTACAGAAGCGCCATTGGCTCGTATTGGAACGCGGTTGTTGATGACATCCGACAGAAAATAATTCACCGCAGTCTTGACCTATTCAACAAGGAAGTTAATCCAAAGAAGAAGATTGAGCGCTACGAGGACTTCCAAGACTACGTAACCGACAACGACCTCATCGAAGGAGCCTACAAAATAGGTGTGCTCAGTTGGGAAGGTCGGAAGTTAATGCATCAGGCCCGCGAAACACGAAACATGTTTCATGGTCACCCCAAGAGTTCTGACCCCGGTCTGCTGAAGGTTTTGAATCTGATTTCTGATTGCAACAAGTACGTCTTGTCGCAAGAATTCCCGCCTTCGATCATCGATATTTCAACGTATCTCGCACAAATGGATTCTGCCGACTTCGCCAGAAACCAGATTGCTGTCGATCAAGCATTCACAGACCTACCTGCTGTTTACAAGACCGAACTTTCCAATAGGTTCTATACCACCTACTCAAGCGAAAGCATCTCCAGCGACTTGCGCGGGAATATTGAGTTTTGCGCGCCAATTCTCTGGTCATCGCTTACAAAAGAGGACAAAAAGCAAATCGGCAAGAGGTTCGACAAAGAAGTAGTCGAAGGCGACCAGAAGAAGATTGATAAGTCGCTTGCCTACATTAAATTGGTCGGCGGCATGATGTATGTGAACTCGGCAACGCGAAAGGTAATTGTGGAGCCGCTGGTCAATGCTCTGGATACTGCACTTGACGATTGGGATAAAGAATCCGCACTCGTGAAACAGATATTGCCGTTATCTCGTTTTGTCCCCGCTGATTTGATGCCGAAGTTCGTTACTGCGATTACGCGCACTTACGTAGGCTACAAAGGAAGCAGCCACAACTGGTCTCGAACCAACTTTTATTCCAACGGAGCAGCGCCATCCATAAAAGAAATGTTCCAGTCATTCGACTCCGCCGGAACAGACATCTTTGTCGAGATTGTTAAGACGGATGCAACACTACGCCGACGAATTAAGGATCAAGGTCAGCTTGAACGCCTGAGAGTTCTCGGCAACATTCTCTTGGAGAATGAGATTGCATCCCCCGATGCAGAAAAATTCCTTGAGCAACTCGTTGATGAGAAAGGGACTGAAGAATTCTTCACGAAAATACTCCCCAAGCTCAAAAAAAGCTAACCCGGCAGTCCACACGGACGCTGCGCGATAAAGCCGCGCAGCGCCGGTGACTTCTACGTTAGGCATTAATTGAGAGGCTCCCATGCTGAAGCAACTTCTTGATCGCGCAT
>CAYYAV010000448.1:0-1505 GCA_964469865.1 uncultured Fusobacteriales bacterium
GGTGTAACAGCAGCATGCCAAAGCCATAGCTGCGGTGCCGCCCGATGCCGCGTGCCAACAGGCGGGTAAATGCCACTGGATCTATCACTCGCAAGTGGCCGGTCAGTGTGGCATCCGGGCCGTCGATGGTGCGGCCTTTGCGGGCAGTTGCTGCGCCAGCTTGGCTGTGGCGTTGAATGCGGCTGCGACCAAAGGCGCTCAATTGCACGTCTAGCAGCTCGACCGCACCCTGCCAGGGCTGGCGTGGCTGGCCGGGGCGTTCAGCCAGTTGCGCACGCAGCCAATCTGCATACACCGCCTCGCGCGAGACCAAAGCGCCATCTCTCCCCCCTGCCGCTGCCACGGCGTGCAAGAAGGCATCTTGCTCACCCTTGGCACCGCGCACGGTGGGGCGCACGCGCACTTCAAAGCCCAGCTGTTTGCCCTGCGGCCAAACCGAGGGGAAGAGCCGCAGGCGGTAGCCACTGTGACCATGCCCCGCCCCCAAGCCCAGGGTGCGGGCGGCCTGCGGGTCGGCCAGTGCCGTCGCTTGCTCCAGCGCTGCCCCATCCAGTGCGGTATAGGCGAGTAGGCCACGCTGCTCGTCCAGGTAGCGAAAGGGTTGCGGGGCTTGCGTGCCGAATGCTGCGCGCAGCAGGCCGTGCAGGGCCTCACCCTCATCTTGCGTGCGGTAACGCACCATCCATGTGGCCAGCAAACGGGTATCGGGTTGTACATGCAATAAATGCAAAACGGGGGTGTTGCTCATGCTTGCACCTCCTGCGGGTGCAGCAGCCCTTGGCGCACAGGCCGCCAGCCGCCGTGCAGCTGCGTGTGCCAATTGCGTTCGTCACAAACATCCAGTACGCGGTCGCCCGGCTGGTGGCCTTCGCCATCTGGCCACTGGGCTGGCCAGGGCTTGGGCTTTGTGGATGGCTGTGCATCCACGATGGCTTGCAAGGCGCTGCGCAGGTCAGCGGCTTCTTTCCAACCCGCCACCAGTCGATCGGTGGGCAAACAGGGTTTGCGGCCGATAAACAGGGGGCGGGCGGGTTTGTCCAGGGCTTGGGCAATGGTTTGTAGCGTGGGTTCTTCCTCAGCGGGCAGCAGGGTCAAGGCCACCCAGGCCGTTAGATCGGCGTGGTAATCGCGGTAGCGCAGGTGCGGACCCGCATAGGTGCCTGCGCCACCTGCGCGTTCTTCGGGCACGCCCCAGGTCGTCCAGCCTTTGTCATCTTTCCCTAGTTGGGCGGTTTGAAAATCTCGGATGTGCTGCGCCCCAGGCACCAGTACGCAGCCCAGGCGCAAACGCTCTTGCAGCCGATTGTGCGCTGGTGCATCGCTGCGATCCCAGCCCAGGGCGTTGGCCAGCAGACCGGTAACCATGGAGAGTGCCGGAAAATCCCGAATCACGCCCAAGTTGTCGATGGCCTCACCGCCAAAAGCAATCAGGGGCGAGGCCAGCCGTAATACAAGGTGGCGGCGCACGTTTTAGGCCTCCACTTGCGCTTGCACCACGGCATCGC
>CAYYAV010000449.1:0-1505 GCA_964469865.1 uncultured Fusobacteriales bacterium
ATAATAATTTTTTATACATTAATGACTATAAGTACTGTAATATTTAAATATATTCTGAATATATCGTATGAATACCTTAGCATAAAAAGTATATTGTCCCTGAATGAATTTCTGGAATTAGGTTATTTTGAGAAGTTAATTGACTGGTTTCTATTTTTGTTGATTCCTACAGCTATATTTACATACCGTTTAATCTATAAAGAACCGCATGGTACGCTCATATCTACTGATTACCGTTTTCGATGGAAATGGATAAAAAAATGTCTGACAATATTATTTCCGATAATGGTTTTTGTCATTATCGGTCAGACACTGCTTGATGGAATTCCGGATTTCATATTTTCATCAGGTACAATAGGAGCAGTATTATTAAGTATTATAATTACACCTTTTCAAGCAGCAGGAGAAGAATATCTGTTTAGGGCATTTGGACTACAGGTCTTTGCCACTATCATAAAGTCAGATAAGTGGGCTTGGATAATTCTTTCAATTATATCATCTTTCATATTTTCTATTTTGCATCTTCCTGAAGATTTGTGCACAGGAATTGATTTATTCATATTTGGAATCCTGATGTGTGTGCTTGTATATTTTACTGAAGGGATAGAAGCATCTATTATATTCCATTCATTAAATAATATATTACTGAATATAGTGATGGATCTGACAGGTGACAACGGAAATCTATTTAAAGATACCGGTAGAATAGCGGATGGACCTTTCATAGAAAGTACAGTTGTATCAATAATAACAGATATCTTAATATGTGGGCTAGTTATATGGCTATGGAAAAATTATAAAAGGAATCTGACGGTAAATCATCTAAGGAGTATTGAAAAGATTAAAGATGTGGATGAAATCTAAAAATGTAAATAGGGATTATACTGAATTCTATAGATTAGTATAATCCCTAGTGGAGTTACTAATTTAATGGAAGCTTTATTATTACCAGACTACCTCTTGTAGTTTCTGGAACATCCTCTATAAAGATTCCGTACTCATTTCCATAATAAAATTTGATCCTCTTGTCGACATTTCTGATACCGATACCTCCTGTCCTATTTTTCTGAATTTTCTTTGATTTGGAAAATCCGATTCCGTTATCTCTAATGGAGATAATAAGATTATTATTTTCAGAATGTATATCAATATTAATAATACCGTTTTCAGGAATGTTCTTGATTCCATGATATATAGAATTTTCTACAATAGGCTGGATGATTATTTTAGGGACTATAACAGTCATAAGAGCTTCATCAATATTGAAAAAGTAGGAAAGCTTATCTTCATATCTCTGCTTCTGAATAAACAGATATTCTTTAATATGCATAATCTCATCTTTTAATGGAATCATTTCATTTCCGTTACTAAGTGAAAGACGGAAAAAGTTTGCCAGTGATTTTGTAATAGCGATGACTTTTTTGCTGTCTTCAAATTCAGCCATCCAAACTATCGTATCAAGAGTATTGTATAAAAAGTGAGGATTTATCTGGCTATGAAGTATC